>DATHRJ010000081.1:0-4320 GCA_035465455.1 Lysobacter sp. | reverse complement strand
GCCAACGAGGGCGGTGCCGAACTGTCGGACCAGGCACAAGCCGAGGCCGACGCCGCCAGCGCGTTCGCTTATGCCTGGCAGTCGATAGAAGGGCGTGAAGATGTTCTCGCGCTCAACGGCCGGAATGCCCGGACCCCGATCGATCACGTCCATCCGGATGGCCTGATCGGAATCCGTGCCGAGCCGCACCAGGATCGGTGTACCGTCGCCGTAGCGCTGCGCATTCTCCAGCTGGTTGCGCAGCATGCGGCTCAACAGCCTGCTGTCGCCGCGCAGGCTGACTGCAGTTGCGTCGAGTCGCGCGTCCACGGCGGCGCATTCCTCGGCGGCCAGGGCGGTCAGGTCAATGGGCTCCCGATTGACGGCGCCGTCTGGAACGGCATCGAGGCGGCTCGCCAACAGGATTTCCTCGATCAGTCCATCGAGCTCGGCCATGTTCCGCATCAATTCCAGGCGCACGTCCGGCGACGCCTGCTCCCGCATCAATTCGATACCCATGCGGATGCGCGCCAGGGGCGAGCGCAGCTCGTGGGACGCGTTCGAAAGCAGCGTCTTCTGCCCCTCGACGAGCGCTTCTATGCGTGCCGCGGAGCGGTTGAAGCTGGTGGCCAGGCTGGCGACCTCGTCCTGGCCTTCCACCGCCACGCGCGTCGACAGCTGCCCCGCCCCCAGCGCGTCGACGCTGCGCTGCAGGCGTTCGAGCCGCCCGGTCAGTCGACGCGCGATCGGAATGGCACCGATGGCCAGCGCGAGCGCGAGGAAAAGCAGGATCACGATCACCAGGACGCCGGGACGGTGGCCCGAGACGTAATAGAGGTGCCATATGAAATACGCGATACCGAAGAACACACCGAACGCGATCATGCTGGCAAGCATCGTCAGGTAGATGCGCACGGCAAGTCGCTGCCACCAGCGGACCACGGGGCTATTCACCAGCCACCGAGCCATCCTGGCTGCGCGCGAACACGTAGCCGACGCCGCGCACGGTGATGATGCGCCGGGGCCGCTTCGGATCGTCCTCGATGGCCGCGCGCAGGCGACCGACATGCACGTCGATCGAGCGGTCGTAGGTGTCCAGGGATTCGCCCCTGACCAGGTCCAGCAGTTGCTCGCGCGACAGTACGCGGCCGGGGCGTTCCGCCATTGCCACCAGCAGGTCGAACTGGTGCGCGGTCACCGTCGCTTCGCGGCCACGGACCCACAGGGTGCGGGCATCGCGGTTGATCGCGAGTTGCCCGAAACGCAGCATCGTCGCTGCCGGCGTCGCCGTCGCGCGTGGGCGGCGCAGCACCGCCCGCAGGCGTGCCAGCAACTCCCTGGGCTCGAACGGCTTGGCGAGATAGTCGTCGGCCCCCAGTTCCAGGCCTACGACGCGATCCATCGCATCGCCCTTTGCCGTCAGCATCACGATCGGCAACGACTCGATCGGTGCATGCGCGCGGATCCGCCGGCACACGTCCAGGCCGTTGCCATCGGGCAACATGACGTCCAGCAGCAGGATCGAAAACGGACGATCGGATGCCGCGGCGTCCAGCAGGAGCTTGACTCCCACCGATATCGTCTCGGCATGCGTGATCTCGAATCCGCTCTGGGAAAGATACTTGCCCACCATCGCCGCCAGGCGCTGGTCGTCATCGAGGATCAGGAGTCGGGGGAGCGGAAGTGGGGTCATCTACGAGGCGTGGCCGTCGGCCGCCGGACCAAGCCGGAGCGGCTACGAAAGAAACGGCCGCATCGCGGCATCGACGCCATTATAGGTCGTGCGATGCCGCGACGTGCCGGGACGTGGTTGAAGGTCAGCCGCGCTGTGCCACGCGGTGTTCCAGCAGCCGCCCACGCTGTTCGGGTGTCATCAGCTCGGCCAGTCCCACCAGGACGGCATCGATGCGTCGGGCCAACCGCGCCGCCGCTTCGATCTCATCGGTACGGGCACGATCGAAGGCCTTGCGATCGATCGTGTCCTGCAGCAGCAGGTCGACTTTCCGCCGATGTGCGTCCAGTGCCTGCTGGTTCAGTGCCTGAAGTTCCGCGTGCGCGGCGCCGCCGACCGCCTTCATGGCCGCCTGCCGCTCCGGGGTGGCGGTCGCCATGAGGTGCTCGAATACCGCATGAAGGTGCTCCAGGTCCATCTGCGCATAGGTATCGCGGGGGCCATGACCCTTGGGATGGCCGCCTGCGAAACCAACGACTCCTACCGTGAGCAGGCCTGCCAGCAACAGCCCGACGAGGGCACGCTTCACGCCACTGTGCCGGCCATGTTCCGTCGGTCCGGTGTGCACGCAGTCCTTTCCACCATCACTGTTCACATTCATCGTTCGAGATCTCCTGGGTGATGCGCGCGCCCATCGCTCGCGCATGTCGACACCCTGGTCCGATCGTTCGTCCAGCGTTTGGCTGCTCTGTAAAGTTTTGTAACGCGACTCGATTGCACGCTGCTTGTCGATGGACGAATGTCCGCTTCGGGTCGAAAGCGGCCGCTCTCAGCCAAGGCCGGGGTCGAAGCCTGACCCGGACCTCGGTGTCGTTGTCATCGGCACGTGGCTTTAATCGTCACCAGACCCTTTGACACTCCCGCTTCCTGCAACATCGCCTTGCAGAGCAGCTGGGATCACATACTCGTTCACCAGTTCCTGCAGTGGGTACCAGACCGGGAACTGGCCGTAGTTGCCGGCAGTAATGGCCACGACCAGATCCAGCTCCGGCACCAGGATCACGAACTGGCCGCCATTGCCCTCGGCCGCATAACCGCGATAGGCATGCCGGCCCACTCGGAAGGTGTGCAGATGCCAGGCATACCCGTAGTCGTGGTTGGGCCCGAAGGTGGTGCGCCGCGTTAGCGAGGCATCGATCCAGCGCGCGTCGACCAGGCGCCGCCCGTTCCATACGCCACGGTCGAGATACAGCTGACCCAGCTTGAGCATGTCGCGCGGACGCATGTGGATACCGCCGGCCAGATAGGCATCGCCGTCGGGCATCAGGTTGATGTGATGGCCGCGCATCTGCATCGGCTTGGCGATCCAGTCCTGGAACAGGTCGATCAGGCGGCGACCGGTGGCATTGCGCACCACGCCACCGAGCAGATTGATGCCGGCCGAACAGTACACGGCCTGGTCGGCGCCAGGCGGCTGTACCGTCGGCAGGTTCAACGTGTACCGATACCAGTCGCGCTCGGCCTGCTGACC
This sequence comes from Lysobacter sp., assembly GCA_035465455.1. Lineage (GTDB taxonomy): Bacteria > Pseudomonadota > Gammaproteobacteria > Xanthomonadales > Xanthomonadaceae > Lysobacter_K. The sequence goes on along the minus strand of DATHRJ010000081.1, from coordinate 1,138 downwards.
CTGCATCTTGTCCTCGCCACCCGGGGAGCCGGGGTTGCCGTCGTCGCATGCCAGACCCGAGCTCATGTCCATCAAGTCACCGACCGTGACCGCGCGCTTGCTCTGATCCACGTGATCGAGCTGCGCATACTCGGGAAACATCGACAGCACCGTCGTTTCCGCGGACAGGTCCGCGCCGTGGTCGATCGCCATGCCCACCAGCAACGAGGCGAACGACTTCCCGGCCGAGCGCATGTCATGGGCCTGCTCGCGGGAGAACCCATGGAAGTACGTTTCGAGCACCAGCTTGCCGTGCCGCGCCACCAGCAGGCTGTGCAGCAGCGGCTCGCCAGGTGCGGGCGTGCTGGACGCGACCTGCTGCTGCAGGTCCATCAACGGTGCGGCCTGCATGTCCACCTCATCCAGTGACGCGGTACTCCAGCCGTCATCGTCCGGCACCGGCACGCGGTAGGCCCTCTGCGACCCGGCCGGGGTACTGGCGTAATGGCCGATCGCATCGTCGCGGTCGCGCCGCGTGAAGGGGAACACGCCGATGCCTTGCCAATCGATGCGCAACTGTCCGGTCTCGTCATCCAGGTGACCATTGAGGGCCCAACCCTTGCGGCCGGGATCGGACAGCACGACGGCATCGCCCTCCAGTTTCACGTCGTAGGTGACGCCGCGACCCAGGTTGTATTCCGGATTGCTCAGGACCGCCTTCAGCAGACCGCTGTCAGTGCGCCAGACATTCAGGTACTGCGTGAGCCGATCCTGCAAGGGTTGCAGCTGTGCCATCCAGACCTGCTTTTCGACACGCGGCAAAACCAGCGGCGTGGCATAGGCACTGGACAGCGTCTGGCCGGGTGGCTGGATCCAGAACCCCTCAATGCTGCCGTCGACCAGACGGCCACGAAACGCCCCGTGCCCGCCCGGCATCGCGAAGCTCACCTGATCGCCCTCATGCTCGACCGTAGCCGACACGCCCTTGATGGTGGCCAGCCAGGGCGCCTGTCGTCCGTCCACGGTGAGCACGCCGGCAAGCAGCGGCCCGGACACCGTCTCGCTTCCCCATAACCCGACGATGTCCGATGGTTCGGCAGCGTGTGCGGCAGCAGGCAGAATCAGCAACAGGGAAAGCAGGACAGCGCGCATCAAGGAA
>DATHRJ010000080.1:0-8850 GCA_035465455.1 Lysobacter sp. | reverse complement strand
GCGCGATATCTCGCCACTCTCGGCCAGGCTCACGGCAATTCCACGTACCGGCGCCGTCTCGGACAGCGACTCGCGTTCGAACGGCTGATCGCGGCCCTGTCGACCGACCTGATCCACGCACCTTCAGAACGGCTGGACGCGCTGATCGAGCAGGGCCTGGGCCGGATCGGCCGTTTGTTCGCGGTGGACCGTGCCTACCTGTTCCGCTTCAGTCCCGACGGCAGCAGCCTCAGCAACACCCATGAATGGGTGGAGGAGGGCATCAGTCGCGAGGCTGAAAACCTGCAGGAAGTGCCGATCGATCATTTTCCCTGGCTGATGCGCGAACTGAAGGCGGGGCGCGCCGTCCACGTGCCGGTGGTTGCGGCCTTGCCCGACAGCGCAGCTACCGAACGCGAAGAGTTCATCCGCGAAGGCATCCGCTCGATCGTATTGGTGCCGGTAGGCGAAGTGGGTCGTCCGGAGGGCTTCATTGGTTTCGACTCCGTGCGTCGCGAGCGCCACTGGCCGCGCGACATCCTGCTTGGGCTGCGGCTGGTGGCGCAGATGTTCGCCAACGCATTCCGCTCGCGCGAGATGTCCGACCGGCTGACCAGGCTTGCATTCCACGACGCCCTCACCGGCATGGGCAACCGCCGGTTTCTCGGTCAGCGCCTGTCGCATGCGCTGCAGTGCAGCCATCGCCAGGGCACGCAGCTTGCGGTCATCCTGATCGATCTGGACGACTTCAAGCTGGTCAACGACAGTTACGGGCACTCGCTCGGCGACGAGATCCTCAAGATCGCGGCGTCGCGGCTGGCCACGACGGTGCGAGCCTCGGACATCGTCGCCCGCCTGGGCGGCGATGAATTCGTGGTGGTCGCGGAGATGACCGGACTGGAACCGCTTTCACAGCTGATCGAACGCCTGTTCCACGCGATGTTGGCGCCGGTGGAGCTGCGCGGGGTGACCTTCGCGTTGCCGATGAGCGTCGGTATCGCGCTCTACCCTGACGACGGCAGCGATGCCGAGACCCTGCTGCGCCAGGCCGACGCTGCGATGTACGCGGCCAAGAGCGAGGGCAAGAACCGCTTCGCCTTCTTCACCCCCAGCATGACCCGCGACAGCCGCGCCGCGCTGCGGCTGCGACACGACCTGCGGCTGGCGATCGAACGCGATGAGATCGGTCCCTACTACCAGCCGCGCGTGGCGGTGCCATCGATGCGAGTTGTGGGCTTCGAAGCGCTCGCGCGCTGGCAGCATCCGGAACGCGGCCTGCTTTTGCCGCAGGACTTCCTCCGCCTGGCCGAGACCAGCGGCGAGATCGGCAAGATCGACCTGCGCGTGCTTGCTGGCGCGCTGCGGGACCTGGAGCGCTGGCGGCAGATCCAGCCCGATTGCCGCGTGTCGGTGAACCTGGATGCCCATGCGCTGCAGGACGAGCACCTGCTCGGCTGCCTGCAGTCGATGCTGACCAGCGCCGGAAACGGGGGCCACGGCGTGGAGATCGAGATCACCGAAAGCTCGCTGATGCGCGATATCGGACAGGCCGCCAGTGCGCTGGCGCGACTGCGTCGCGCGGCGCCCGGGCTGCAGGTCGCCATCGACGATTTTGGCAGCGGATACTCGTCGCTGGCTTACCTTGGGCGCCTGCCGGTCACGACGTTGAAGATCGACCGCAGCTTCATCGCCGAACTGTCCACCGACAACAAGCGCAGTGCCCGCGCGATCATCCATTCGATCATCGACCTGGGGCGCAGCCTGGGCCTGCACGTGGTCGCCGAGGGCGTGGAAACGCGCGAGCAGGCCATCGAGCTGGGCGAACTTGGCTGCCGCGAAGCGCAGGGATTCCTGTTTTCCGCGGCAGTGCCGATCGAGGCAGCCACGGTCCTGCTGAGGGAGAACATCGCGGTCTCGGCGCGGCAGATTCCGGGCGTCTTGGCTCAGGGGTAGTTCAGCACCAGTTCCAGCACCAGTTTGCTGCCGAAGAACGCCAGTACCAGCAGTGCCATGGCCACCAGGGTCCATCGCACCGCGACCGCGCCACGCCAGCCGTAGCGCCAGCGGCCGACGAGCAGGGCGCCGAAGGCGAGCCACGACAGCACGCTGAGCACGGTCTTGTGGACCAGGTGCTGGGCCAGCAGGTCATCCACGAACAGCACGCCGGTCAGCAGCGTCGCGGTGAGCAGGATGAAGCCGACTGCGATGGTGCGAAACAGCAGCGATTCCAGTTCGGTCAGCGGCGGCAGCACGCGCTGCCAGACGTTGAAGTCGCGCCGGCGCAGCGCGCGATCCTGCGCCCACAGCATCAACGCCAGCAGCGCGGCGATCGCCAGGGTGGCGTACGCGAGCAAAGCCAGGGCGGCATGAAGCTGAAGGCGCCAGCCGATCTCCGTGGCCGTGGCGAAGCCCGCCCAGCGATAGGAGGCGAACGACAGCGCCGACAGCGGGAACACCACGGTGCCGAGCGTCTGCATGCGGCCGGCGGCGCCGACGATGGTCGTCAGTGCGGCCATGCCGAGGCCCACCAGCGACAGCGCGGCGAAGAAGTGCAGGTCCAGCCCACCCACGGCTCGCCACGACAGCAGGTGGAACGCCGCGTGCAGGACCACCGCGGCGGCAGCCGGGGCGGACCACATGGCCGCGGTGGCGGAAGGGCGGAACACGCCGCGGCCGAGCAGCCATGCGGCCAGCAGGTACAGCGTCGGGATCAGGACGGTGAGCGCGGTCAGGGTCATCGATGAAGTTTGGCACAGCGTCGGCCGGCGACGGGTGGCCCGGGACGCGCGGGCTATAATCGCGTTCCATTGTTCGCAAGTGCGCCCGCCATGTTCGAATCCCTGACCCAGCGCCTGTCCGGCACCATCGAGCGCCTGCGCGGCCGCGGCCGGCTGACCGAGGAAAACATCCGCGAGGCGACCCGCGAGGTGCGCATCGCGCTGCTGGAGGCCGACGTCGCGCTGCCGGTGGTGCAGGCGCTGATCGAGCGGATCAAGGTGCGCGCGGTCGGCCAGGAAGTGGTCAAGTCGCTGACCCCGGGCCAGGCGCTGATCAAGGTCGTGCGCGACGAGATGACCGCGGTCATGGGCTCGCAGGCGGCCGACCTCAACCTCAACGTGCCGGCACCGGCAGTGATCCTGATGGCCGGCCTGCAGGGCGCGGGCAAGACCACCACGGTCGCCAAGCTTGCCAAGCACCTCAAGGAACGGCGCAAGAAAAAGGTCATGGTGGTCTCGGCCGACGTCTACCGCCCGGCCGCGATCGAGCAGCTCAAGACGCTCGCGCAGCAGGTCGACGTGCTGTTCTTCCCGTCGGACCCGTCGCAGAAGCCCGAGGCGATCGTGCGTGCCGCGATCGACGACGCGCGCAAGTCGTTCGCCGACGTGCTGATCGTCGATACCGCCGGCCGCCTGGCGATCGACGAGGCGATGATGGCCGAGATCAAGGCGCTGCATGCCGCGGTCAACCCGGTCGAGACACTGTTCGTGGTCGATGCGATGACCGGCCAGGACGCCGCGGCCACGGCCAAGGCGTTCAGCGAGGCGCTGCCGCTGACCGGCGTGGTGCTGACCAAGACCGACGGCGACGCGCGCGGCGGCGCAGCGCTCAGCGTGCGCTACATCACCGGCAAGCCGATCAAGTTCATCGGTACCGGCGAGAAGCCCGATGGGCTCGACGTCTTCCACCCCGATCGCGTCGCCAGCCGCATCCTCGACATGGGCGACGTGCTGTCGCTGGTCGAGCAGGTGGAGCAGCAGGTCGACCAGGACAAGGCGAAAAAGCTCGCCGAGAAGGTCGCCAAGGGCAAGAAGTTCGACCTCAATGACATGCGCGACCAGCTCGAGCAGATGCAGAACATGGGCGGCATCGCCGGCCTCATGGACAAGCTGCCGGGCATGGGCCAGATCCCCGACTCGGTGAAGGCCCAGGTCACCGGCAAGGAAGTGCCGCGGCTGGTGGCGATCATCGGCTCGATGACCAAGAAGGAGCGCCGCAACCCGGCGTTGCTGAACGGCTCGCGCCGCGCGCGCATCGCCCGCGGTTCGGGGGTGACCCCGGCCGACGTCAACAAGCTGATGAAGCAGTACCAGCAGATGGAAAAGATGATGGGCAAGCTGGGCCGCGGCGGCATGAAGGGCATGATGCGCGGCATGCAGGGCATGATGGGCGGGCGCGGCGGCATGCCGTTCCGCTGAGGCCGGGCCTCGGCCGGGTGAGGCGAGGCGGCTTCCTTCAGGCCATCCGATCCCCTACAATGCCCGGCTTACCTCGCCACGTCCGGCGACTGGGCAACACAGGAACTACAGCAGATGGTCAAGATTCGACTCACCCGTGGCGGCGCCAAGAAGCGTCCCTTCTACCACATCATCGTCACCGACAGCCGCAGCGCCCGCGACGGCCGCAACATCGAGCGCGTCGGTTACTACAACCCGGTCGCGACCGGCGGCGAGAAGCGCGTGGAGCTCAACATCGAGCGCGTGCAGCACTGGGTCGGCCAGGGCGCTCAGCTGACCGACAAGGTCGCCACGCTGTACAAGGAAGCGGCCAAGGCGCCGGCTTCCGAGCCGGCCGCCACCGCGGCCTGATTGCTGGCCGCGGCTCTGTACGCGCGGCCACCAGCGCAATGAACGACTCCGGGCGCCGCATCCTCCTTGGCAGGGTGCTTGGCGCCTTTGGTCTGCGTGGCGAACTGAAGATCGAATCGTGGACGCAGCCGCGCGTGGCGATCTTCGGCTACCAGCCGTGGACCCTGCGCGATGCCCAGGGGCGCGAGCGCGAACTGCATGGGGTGCGCGGCCGCGAGAGCGGCAAGTTCCTGATGGGCCAGTTCCCGGACGTCAACGACCGCGATGCCGCCGAGGCGCTGCGCGGCACGGAAATCTACGTCGATCGCTCGGCATTGCCGCCACCCAGCCCTGGCGAGTACTACTGGGTCGACCTGGAAGGCCTGCGCGTGGTGACGGTGGACGGAGTGAGCCTGGGCACGGTTTCGCACCTGTTCTCGACCGGCGCCAACGACGTGCTGGTGGCGCGCGACGACGAACGCGAACGCATGATCCCGTTCCTGCAGCCTCAGTTCGTGACCTCGGTGGACTTCGACGCCGGCGTGGTCACGGTCGATTGGGATCCGGATTTCTAGGACCGGGCGCGCTTCGGCCGCCCTTCGACGCCACTGCCGTCGCAAACACGCTCCTGGCGTGATCCGCTAACCTCCGGGCGGTCAGACACCCGGATTATCCGAGCCGCGCCATGCGCATCGATGTCATCAGCCTGTTTCCCGAATTCATCGCCCAGTGCGCTGCGTTCGGCGTGGTCGGGCGCGCGGCCGAACGTGGCCAGCTGGCGCTGCAGGGCTGGAATCCGCGCGACTTCGCCGAGGGCAGCTACCGCCGTGTCGACGACCGCCCGTTCGGTGGCGGGCCGGGGATGGTGATGCTGATCGATCCGCTGCGCGCGAGCATCGCCCAGGCGCGGGCGGCCGATCCCGCGCCGGCCCGGGTGATCTACCTCAGCCCGCAAGGCGCGCGCCTGACCCAGGCCAAGGTGCGCGAACTGGCAGGGAACGAGCGGCTGATCCTGCTGTGCGGCCGCTACGAGGGCGTGGACGAGCGGCTGGTTGCGGCCGAGGTCGACGAGGAGCTGTCGATCGGCGATTACGTGCTGTCGGGCGGCGAACTGGCCGCGGCGGTGCTGATCGATGCCGTGGCGCGGCTGCAGGAAGGCGTGCTCAACGATGCCGAATCGGCGGCCCAGGACAGTTTCGAGAACGATGGCCTGCTCGATTGCCCGCATTACACCCGTCCGGTGGTACATGAACTGGGCGAAGTGCCGGCCGTGCTGATGTCAGGCAACCACGCCCGGATCTCGCGCTGGCGGCGGCAGCAGGCATTGGGCCGGACCTGGCAGCGACGGCCGGACCTGCTGGACGAGGCGGCGCTGTCGAAATCCGATGCCGAGCTGCTGGCCGCCTATCGCCGCGAAACCGCGGCCACGCAGGACGCCGCCGCGCTTCCGACGGGTAAACCGGGCGATGGCGGGGAAGGCACGGACAGCTAGCCACCCGCGGAACAATTCCGCTATAATGCGCGGCTTGGCTCCATCCCGCCCGACGTGTCCAACACGTGCGGCCCAGATACACGGCGCGTTCCCCGGTTCGCGACCCCAGACCAAAAGACACCAGGCCGATCCATGAACAAGCCCTCGATCCACACGCTGCTGCAAGAATTCGAAGCCGAACAGATCCAGCGCACGCTGCCTGACTTCAGCCCGGGCGACACCGTTGTCGTCAACGTGAAGGTCAAGGAAGGCAACCGCGAGCGCGTCCAGGCCTACGAGGGCGTGGTCATCGCCAAGAAGAACGGCGGCCTGCATTCGGCATTCACCGTACGCAAGATCTCGCACGGCTTCGGCGTGGAGCGCGTGTTCCAGGCCCACAGCGCGATCATCGACTCGGTCGAAGTGAAGCGCCGCGGCAAGGTTCGCGCCGGCAAGCTGTACTACCTGCGTGGCCTGGAAGGCAAGAAGGCGCGCATCAAGGAAGACTTGGCCGCCTACGCCAAGGCCAAGGCCGCGTCGGTCTAAGCACCGGCACCGCCCTGGCGCGAAAGCGCTCCCGACGGCCGCCGCAAGGCGGCCGTTCGCGTTTCGGGGCCTGATGCGCGGCGCTGGGCGCTAAGGCGCTGTTTCAGGTTGCGAGGTTATGGTTCCCGATCGCATGACCCGAACGAACACCCCCGATCCGCCCGCCAGCGTCCGCCTCGACCTGTGGTTGTGGGCTGCGCGCTTCTACAAGACCCGCAGCCTGGCGCGGCAGGCGATCGAGACCGGCAAGGTCGAGGTCGCCGGCCAGCGCGCCAAGGCCGCGCGCGCGATGCGCGTGGGCGACGCCGTGCGCGCCACGCGTGGCGACGAGGTGTTCGAGGTGCAGGTGCTGGCGCTCAGCGACATGCGCGGGCCAGCCAGCGTGGCGCAAACGCTGTATCAGGAAAGCGAAGCATCCCGCGCGCAGCGCGAGCAGGTACGCGCCACGGTCGCGGCCGGTCGCACCGGCTACCGCCCTCCCGAGCACAAGCCCGACAAGCGCGCGCGGCGGCTGATCCGGGCGCTGGGCGACATCGAAGCGCTTTGAAGCACGGTCGCCCCGCACCGCAAACGCCCGGCAACCGGTTTGCCGGGCGTTTTTTTGCGTTTTCTGGATCCGATGCGATTTTTCGCGACCTCACATCCTCAAGCGACTTGCGCCGGTGCACCGGCAGTGCTGGTTGTCCCTGGATCCGGTCGTCGCCCAGCGGGTCGGGTTACGCCTGTGCCGATCAATGAAATCGAACGTTGGAAACCGTCCGATCGTTCCATCCTATTGCCGAAGTCTCGAGCGGCCAGCCGCTCTCATACCAGCGCTTTGAGCCGGTAGATCGCCTCGAGCGCCTGTTTCGGCGTCAGTTCGTCCGGCTCGATCGACGCCAGCGCGTCGAGCGCGGCGGTCGACGCGCCAAACAGCCCGAACTGCTGCGGCTGCTCGAGAATTGCTGCCGATAGCGCCGGGCCGGGCGAGTCGCGACTGTGCTGCTCCAGTTCGCGCAGGCGGCCGCGTGCCTGGCTGATGACCTCCCGGGGCAAGCCTGCGAGCGCGGCGACCTGCAGGCCGAAGCTGCGATCGGCGGGACCGTCCTTCACCGCATGCATGAACACCAGCTGCTCGCCGTGCTCGACCGCATCCAGGTGGACGTTGGCGATGCCGCTGCCTGGCTCGGCGAGCGCGGTCAGCTCGAAGTAGTGCGTCGCGAACAACGTGTAGGCGCGGTTGCCGTGCGCGAGGTGCCGCGCGCAGGCTTCGGCCAGCGCGAGGCCGTCATAGGTCGAGGTGCCGCGTCCGATCTCGTCCATCAGCACCAGCGACTGGTCGGTGGCGTGGTGCAGGATGTAGCTGGTCTCGCTCATCTCGACCATGAAGGTCGACTGGCCGCGCGCGAGGTCGTCGCCGGCGCCGATGCGGGTGAGGATGCGGTCGATCGGCCCGATCACCGCGGTTGCCGCGGGCACGAAGCTGCCGATATGCGCGAGCAGCACGATCAGCGCGTTCTGGCGCATGTAGGTCGACTTGCCGCCCATGTTGGGCCCGGTGATCACCAGCATGCGCCGGCCAACGTGGTCGGGCGCGCAGTCGAGCACGAGGTCGTTCGGCTCGAACGGCTCCGGCCGCACCGCCTCGACCACCGGGTGGCGCCCGCGCTCGATCCGCAGCCCGGGCTCGTCGCGCAGGTCGGGGCGCGACCAGTCCAGTGCCTGCGCGCGCTCGGCGAACGCCGCCAGTACGTCCAGCTCGGCCAGTGCGGCCGCGCATTGCTTGAGCGGTTCGAGCTGCTGGTTGAGCACATCCAGCAGTTGCTCGTACAGCAGGCGTTCGCGGGTCAGCGAGCGTTCGCGCGCCGACAGCACCTTGTCCTCGAACTGCTTGAGCTCCTCGGTGATGTAACGCTCGGCGTTGCTCAGGGTCTGTCGACGGGTGTAGTGGACCGGTGCCTTGGCCGCGTGCTGCTTGGAGACTTCCAGGTAATAACCATGCACGCGGTTGTAGCCGACCTTGAGCGTGGCGATGCCGCTGGCGGCGCGCTCGCGCAGTTCCAGGTCGACCAGGAACTGGTCGGCGTGGGTCGAGAGCCTGCGCAGTTCGTCGAGTTCGGCGTCGTGACCTTCGGCGAACACGCCGCCATCGCGGGCGAGCACTGGCGGTTGCGCCACGATCGCCGATGCCAGCAGGTGTGCCTGCGCGTCGTGCTCGCCGAGCGCGGCGCCCAGTTGGGCCAGGCGCGGCGAGTCGAGCGGGGCGAGCACCGCGCGCAGCGCCGGCAACAGCGCCAGTCCGTCGCGCAG
>DATHRJ010000079.1:0-7876 GCA_035465455.1 Lysobacter sp. | reverse complement strand
GCTCAACATCCGCGACCGCGCCCAAGCCATCGGCGCCGATTACCGGTTCGACGCCGCATTGGGACGGCCCCGCCACCATCTGCAGTTGCGGTGCGACCCGGGCAGCATCCAAACCCGTACCTGAGAAGCTCGCCCTGTCCTCGGCCACCACCATCCATGAGGCTCCGTAATGGAGTCGCAACGCGCGGCCCGATAAAGCGCCAGACTCCGCATCCCAGCGGCAACCCTAGGCCTGGCCCGCCGCCCCGCCCCGCCAGCGGCCGCGGATCCAGCGCGAAGCCAGCCAGCCCAGTACGATCCCGGCCACGTTCGCGATCATGTCGCCCAGCGAGGCGTCGCGATCGATCATGAAGAACTGCACCGCCTCGATCACCACCGCGGTGCCGATGCCCATGCCGAGGAACCAGAACAGCTTCAGACGTGGAAACGCCAGCCGCAGCGTCAGCGCGAGCACGAAGAATCCGACGAAGTGGTACAGCTTGTCCTGGTACCGGAAACTCTGCGGGACCGAGTCCGGGCCCAGCCCGACCCACAGCAGCGCCAGCAGCGCCAGTGACAGAGGCAGCAGCCGAAGCACGCCTCAGCCCCGCCCGTACACGTCCTCGAAGCGGACGATGTCGTCCTCGCCGAGGTAACTGCCCGACTGCACCTCGATCAGCTCCAGCGGCATCCGCCCCGGGTTTTCCAGCCGGTGCTTCACGCCCAGCGGGATATAGGTGCTCTGGTTTTCCGACAGCATCACCACCTCGTCGCCGCGGGTGATGCGGCCGGTGCCGCTGACCACGATCCAGTGTTCGGCCCGGTGGTGGTGCATCTGCAGGCTCAGCTGCGCGCCCGGCTTGACCGTGATGCGCTTGACCTGGAATCGCTCGCCGACGTCGATCGAGTCGTAGCTGCCCCATGGGCGATACACCTTGCGGTGCCAGGTCGGCTCCGGGCGGCCGGCGGCCTTGAGCGCGGTCACGATGCCCTTGACGTCCTGCACGTGGTCCTTGTGCGCCACCAGCAGCGCGTCGGCGGTATCGACCACCACCACGTCCTCCAGCCCGATCAGCGCGATCAGGCGGCCGTCGCCCCAGGCCAGCGTGTTGCGGCAGCCTTGCGCGACCACGTCGCCATGGTGCGCGTTGCCGTCGCCATCCTGCTCGGCCACTTCCCACAGCGCCGACCAGCTGCCGACATCGTTCCAGCCGACATCGACCGGCAGCACCGAGGCGTCTGCGGTCTTCTCCATCACCGCGTAGTCGATCGAATCCGACGGGCACGCCGCGAATGCGTCCGCATCCAGGCGCACGAAATCCTCATCGCGCCTGGCCGCGTCCAGCGCGGCGCGGCACGCGGCCAGCACCTCCGGCCGATGTCGGGCCAGTTCGGCCAGGTACACCGACGCGCGGAACAGGAACATGCCGCTGTTCCAGACGTACTCGCCCGAGTCGACGTACTGCTGCGCGGTGGCCGCATCGGGCTTCTCGACGAACTGCGCGACCGCGCGCACGCCGGCATCGGCCGGCAGGCGGCCACCTTCGGCGCGGATGTAGCCGTAGCCGGTTTCCGCGCCGGTCGGCACGATGCCGAACGTCACCAGCCGCCCGTCGCGCGCGGCCGGTTCGGCGCTGCGCACCGCGGCCTGGAACGCCGCCGCATCGCGGATCACATGGTCCGACGGCAGCACCAGCAACAACGGGTCCTGCCCGTCGGCAGTCGCCTGCAACGCGGCGACCGCAATCGCCGGCGCGGTGTTGCGCCCGACCGGCTCCAGCAAAATCGCGCCCGGGGTGCAGTCGGCCTGGCGCAACTGCTCGGCAACCATGAAGCGGTGCGCCTCGTTGGACACCACCAGCGGCGGCGCCGATGCCAGCGGCGCCACCCGCCGCCAGGTCGCCTGCAGCATCGTGTCCTTGCCGTGCAACGGCAGGAACTGCTTGGGATAGGCCTCGCGCGACAGCGGCCACAGGCGCGTGCCGGAACCGCCGGAAAGAATGACTGGAACAACCATGCGTGATTTCCCCTTCGAGGACGTCAAGGCTAGCGGCATCCGGGCGCCGCGGCCATGGGAAGTTTTCGCCGGGCGCATTTGCGCCTGTCCACGCGGCTGGCGCCTTTTCAGAGACGGCCATCCACCTGTTCCCGCGGCAAAACGTACTTCACGTCGTACACGATGGCATCTGGTTTCCCGTACGCACGGATGCCTTCGGCGCCCAATGCGGCGAACTGGTGGTGGGCCACCGCCACGACGATCGCGTCGTAGCTGCCCTGCCCCGGCTGAGCGTTGAGCGCCAGGCCGTACTCGCGCTGGGCCTCGGCGGCACTCACCCATGGATCGCAGATGTCGACCTGGGCACTGTAGCCATTGAGGGCGTGGACGATGTCGACCACGCGCGTGTTACGCAGGTCCGGGCAGTTTTCCTTGAACGCCAAGCCCAGTATCAGGACACGCGCCTTCACCGGGTTGAGGCCCTTGCGCACCATCAGGCGGATGACTTCACTGGCGATGTAGGCGCCCATGCCGTCGTTGGTGCGGCGACCGGCGAGGATCACGTCCGGGTGGTGGCCGACTTCCTGCGCCTTGTGGGTCAGGTAGTAGGGGTCGACGCCGATGCAGTGGCCACCAACCAGGCCGGGGCGGAACGGCAGGAAGTTCCACTTGGTTCCGGCCGCTTCCAGTACTTCGAGCGTGTCGATGCCGAGCTTGTTGAACAGGATGGCCAGGTCGTTGACCAGGGCGATGTTGAGGTCGCGCTGGGTGTTCTCGATGACCTTGGCGGCTTCGGCGACCTTGATGCTGCTGGCCTTGTGCGTGCCGGCGGTGATGATGCTCTTGTAGAGGTTGTCGACGAAGGTGGCAGCTTCCGGGGTGGAGCCTGAGGTGACCTTGAGGATATTGGTCAGGCGGTGCTGTTTGTCGCCTGGGTTGATCCGTTCCGGACTGTAGCCGCAGTAGAAGTGGGTGTTGGCTTGAGCGCGCTCACCTTGGTCCTCTCCTGTCGAGAGAGAAGAAGCTGCGAAGGAATCGATGGGTTCGTGGCTTGATGACTTTCGCGCGCCCTCACCCCGGCCCTCTCCCGTGAACGGGAGAGGGAGGCAATCCGTTGCGAACGTGAGGCCTGAGATTTTTTCCAGGATCGGGACACAGACTTCTTCGGTGCAGCCGGGATAGACGGTGGATTCGTAGATCACCACGTCGCCGGGCTTGAGCAGGCTGCCGATCGCTTCGCTGGCCTTGATCAGCGGGGTCAGGTCGGGGCGTTTGGCGGCGTTGATCGGGGTGGGAACGGTGACGATGAAGACGTTGCAGTCGCGGATTTCTTCCAGCCGGGCGCTGAAGCGCAGGCGCGTGGCGGTCGCCAGCAGCTCGGGCTCGACTTCCAGGGTGTCGTCGTGCCCGGCGTGCAACTGGTCCACGCGGGCGGCATCGATGTCGAAGCCGACGGTGTCGTAAAGCTTGCCGAACTCGACCGCCAGCGGCAGGCCGACGTAGCCCAGGCCGACGACGGCGATGCGCGCGGTGTGCAGCGCGAAATCGTCTTTCATTCATGACCCCCGATACACGCTCGCGGCGGAAGCGCCGGCGAAGCCGCACGGCATTATGCCCCGGCCCGGGCGCGGCCACCCCGGCGACAAATCCGCCCTCGCCGCGACTCAGGAAGATGAAGACCGCAGCGCGATGGGGTGACGGCCGCTTTTGCGAAAACACCACGTTGCATTAACCAGTCCGCAACGCTCCAGCGCCCAGCATTCGCCGTGCAGGGGTCTTTCCGGGAGAGTCGAGAGTGGCAGGTATCCATCCTGAGTCTGAGAAGGACTTCGCGCGCCAGATGTTCGTGGATTTCGACGATGAACTGAACTACTGGCGCGACAGCTACAGCAGCAGCCCCTTCTATCGCGAGGGAATGGAGTTCAGCGACTACGAACCGGCGATCAAGCTGGGGATCAACGTGTTCCTGCGTAGCCACGGGCGCTGCTTCGATGATTTGAAGGAGCAACTGGGCGAGTCCTATGCGCGCACCCGCGGCAAGGCGCCGATCGAGTGGTCCGAGGCCAGCATCGCAGCCGGTGCCGCATGGCAACGCATGGCCGACCGGCTGGCCACGCGCATCAGCAGTGCGAGCCGCCACGCCACGCCGCCGCTGCCCAACACACCGCGTCCGCGGCGTAGCACCGTCATGCAAAACCCGCACTCGCCGCCATGAGAGCTGCTGCGATTGAGGTTGCCCGCGGGCTGTGTCTTTGTTGACGCACCGGTCTGGGGGTTCGCGGTCGATCCGTTTTCGTGCGCACCCACGCCGGCCTCCCTCGTGAACGGGAGGAGCAGGCCTGCCGGCGCCGGTTGCCGCGGCTTCCCTCGCGACGCTAGCCCACAGGAAGCCGGATCTCGATCCGACCGTGGCCTGGTTCGGGGGCGGTCGCGAGCACGCTGCCGCCGTGCGCCTCGGCAATGGCGCTGGCGATGAGCAGGCGCAGCCCGAGCCCTTCGTCGAACGGGGCCGGCTCCGGTGCGGCGAACAGCGTATCGAGCGACTGCCGCCAGCCATCGGCGTCGGCATCGGACATGGAAGCCACCTCGATCGTCATCACCAGCAAGCCGCCCTCGAGCGCGGCACCGACGCGCGGCACCCCTGCGCGAACCTGCATGTAGCTCACCAGCGTGCCGAGCATCTGCACCAGGTGCTGGGCGTCGCCAATGACCTCGACCTCGTCGAGCGCCTCGGGGAGGTCGATGGCTCCACCGGCACCCGCCAGCTCGGCGCAGCCCAGTTCGACCAGCATCGGCACGTTGATCGGCTCGCGGCGCGCGCCGACGCTGCCCTTGCTGGCCCGCATCCAATCGGACATTTCCTGCAGCATGCCGCCCATGCGCGTGGACTGGCGATCGATGATGTCCAGCAGCTCGCGCTGGCGCTGCGGCCCGATGTCCTCGCGCCGAAGCAGGTACGCCGCGGTCTGCAGCGGCGACAGCGGGCCGCGCAGGTCATGCGCGAGCCGGCCGAGGAAAGCGGGCCCCACCATGTCGGTGACCGGCTCCGGCACAGGACGGCCCCGGCGGTCGAGCTCAGCTTTCGGTCTGCTCATCGTCGGTGCGCCGGTTGAGTGGGGAATTGCACAATCGCTGGATCGTCTCGAATTCGGGTGGCTTGACCAGGTGCTGGTCGAAGCCGGCCGCGTGGGTCATGCGCCGGTCCTCGGGCTGACCCCAGCCGGTGACGGCGACGATCACCCGCGCCTCCCCGCCCTCGGCCTCACGCCGCGTACGCGCCAGCTCGTAACCGCTCATTCCGGGCATGCCGACGTCCAGGAACAGCAGTTCCGGCTGGAACGCGGCGACCGCGGCGACCACCTCGTGCGGGTCGTACAGGCGCCGCACGTCGTGGCCCAGCATCTCGATCATCATCGCCAGGGTGTCGGCGGCGTCGCGGTTGTCGTCCACCACCAGCACCCGCTTGCGCATTTGACCGGCAACCGCGGTCCCGATCGCGTCCGGGGCAGGCAGGGCCTGGTCGGCACCAGTGGCAGCCAGCGGCGAGGGGTGGCCCTGCAGCGGCAGCGTCACCGTGAACACGCAGCCACTGCCCAGCCCTTCGCTGCTGACCGATACGCTGCCCTCGTGCATCTCCGCCAGCCGCCGCACGAGGGTCAGGCCGATGCCCAGCCCACCCTGCGCGCGATCGAGCTGGGTATCCACCTGGGTGAACAGTTCGAAGATCCCTGCCATCTCCTCGGGGGCGATGCCGATACCGCGATCGCGCACGTGCACCTGCACCTGGCCGGCCTCGACGGTCGCCTGCAGCTCGATGCAGCCATGCGGCTCGGAATACTTCGCGGCGTTGTTGAGCAGGTTGGCGAACACCTGCGACAGCCGCGCCTGGTCGGCGAGCAGCGGCACCGGTTCCTCGGGCAGCGTCACGATCAGTTCGTGGTCGCCCTGCATGATCGCCGGCTGCACGGTCTCGACCGCCGACTCGACGATTTCCTGCAGCACCGTCGGATGCTTGCGCAGGGTCAGCTTGCCCTGGGTGATGCGGGCCACGTCCAGCAGGTCGTCGATCAGCCGCACCAGCAGCGCCAGTTGCCGTTCCATCAGCCCCTGCAGCGGATCGTCGCCCTGCCCGCTCAGGCGGCGGATGCCGAGCGAGTTCTGCAGCGGCGCCAGCGGGTTGCGCAGCTCGTGCGCCAGGGTGGCGAGGAATTCGTCCTTGCGCCGGTCGCCCTCGCGCAGCAGTTGTTCCACCCGGGTGCGTTCGACCACCTCGTCGTGCAGCGCCACGTTCTGCGCCGCCAGTGCGGTGTTGGACCGGCGCAGGGACTCGTTCAACACCGCAAGCTCGCGCGCCTGCTCGTCCTGCAGTGCGCGGTTGGCCGCCGCCAGCTGCGCATTCGCCGATTGCAGCTCGCGCCGCTTGCGATGCAGTTCGGCCAGCACCACCACCTTGGTGCGCAGGATCTCCGGGATCACCGGCACCATGACGTAATCCACCGCGCCCAGCTTGTAGCCGCGCAGCCGGTCCATGTCGGTGACATTGACCGCGGTGACGAAGATGATCGGCGTGTTCTCGAAGCGCGGGTGCTGGTGGATCAGGCTGGCGGTCTCGAACCCGTCCATGCCCGGCATGTTCACGTCCAGAAGGATCAGCGCGTATTCGTCCTCCATCAGCCGCTTGAGCGCGTCCACGCCGGAACTCGCATCCACCAGGGTCTCGCCCAGCGGCTCCAGGATCGCGCGGTAGGTCAGCAGGCGCCCGGGCTGGTCGTCGACCAGCAGGATCTTGACCGGCGCATCGGCCCTCGCGACGGGCGCGGAAATATTCAACGGTGCAGCCATTGGCGCAACACGCCAAGCAACTGGTCGGTCACCACCGGCTTGGCCATGTAGTCCGACGCACCCGCCTCCAGGCACTTCTCGCGATCACCCTTCATCGCCTTGGCGGTGAGGGCGACGATCGGGAGCGAGCGCGATTCGGGCCGCTTGCGGATCGCCCGCATGGTCTCGTAGCCGTCCATGCCCGGCATCATGATGTCCATCAGGATCAGCGAGATGTCCGGATCGGACTCGACCTTGTCGACCGCTTCCTTGCCGTTGGACGCGGTGATGACGTCCATGCCGTGGCGCTCCAGCACGCTGGACAGCGCGAAGATGTTGCGCATGTCGTCGTCCACCACCAGCACGCGTTTCTCGCGCAGCGCGTCGTCGGACTCGTGCAGGCTGTTCACCATGCGCTGCTTGGCCGCCGGCAGGTCGGCGATGACCCGGTGCAGGAACAACGCGGTCTCGTCGAGCAGGCGCTCGGGGGACTCCACGCCCTTGATCACCACGCTCCTGGCAACCTTGCGCAGGCGCTTTTCCTCCTGCGCGCTGAGGTCCTTGCCGGTGAACACCACGATCGGCACGTCGCGTAGCGCCGGCTCCGACTGGATCCGGTCGAGCAGGTCGAAGCCCGACATGTCGGGCAGCCGCAGGTCGACCACCGCGCAGTCGTAGGCGCCCTCGCGCAGCAGCTCCAGTGCCTCCTCGCCGTTGCCGACGGTGTCGATGGCGACGTCGTCGTGGCGGATCAGCTCCTCGATGCTCATGCGCTCGCTGGCATCGTCCTCCACCACCAGCAGGCGCTTCACCCGCGGCAGCGTGTACTCCTTGATGCGCTGCAACGCCGCACCGATGCTCTCGGTATCGGCGGGCTTGGCGAGATAGGCGAACGCGCCGCGCTCGATGCTGTGATGGCGTTCCTCCTCGATGGTGATGATCTGCACCGGGATGTGGCGCGTGGTGGACTCCTGCTTGAGGCGCGCCAGCACGGTCCAGCCGAGCATGTCGGGCAGGAACACGTCCAGCGAGATCGCGGTCGGCTTGTAGTCGCGCACCAGCCGCAGCGCATCGGCGCCG
>DATHRJ010000078.1:0-2485 GCA_035465455.1 Lysobacter sp. | reverse complement strand
GCGCCTGAGAACGCCGCGTTCGCCCGATGCTAAACGTTTTACACAAATCGGGTCAACTGCGCCCCCGACTGCGCGGTGACAGCCAACCCGAGAGGCTTTCCGAGTGCCGTGCATGGCGGTTGAAGCTGCCATTGCCTTGGGGCCGCAAAAATGTTAAACGTTTTACAGTGAAAAAGGTCGGCATCAAGGACATCGCGGCCGACGCGGGCGTCTCCATCGCCACCGTGTCCCACGCCCTGCGTAACCCCGGCCGGGTAGCGGAAGCGACGCGGGAAAAGGTGCTGGCGGCCGCGGACCGGGTGGGCTACACGCCCAACCGGCTGGCTGCGAGCCTGCGCACGGCGCGCTCGGGCAACATCGTGGTGATCATCCCGGACGTCACCGACAGCTTCAATTCCGGCATCATCGGCGCGATCGAGAAAGTCGCCCACAAGCGCGGCTACTCGGTGCTGCTGGGCGACACCCAGGGCTCGGTGGAGCGCGAACGCGAGTTCGCCGCGATGACCCGCTCGCGGCAGGCCGACGGCATCATCCTGATGTCCCACCGTCTGCCGTTCGCAGCGGGGACCGATAAGCTCCCGCCCATCATCAACGGCTGTGAATTCACCGGCGACAAGCGGGTGCCGCTGGTGGCGATCGACGATATCGAGGCCGCCCGCGACGCCACCCGCCACCTGCTGGACAACGGCCACCGGCGCATCGCCGTGATCACCGGTGACATCAACAGCCGCAGCAGCCGCGATCGCCTGCGCGGGTTCAGGCAGGCCATGAAGAAGGCGGGCGTGGCGCCGGTCCAGAGCCTGATCGTGCAGGGCGCCTATTCGCTGACGGCCGGCGAGCGCGCCGCCGAGCAACTGCTGCAGCAGAAGCCGCGGCCGACCGCCGTGTTCTGCTTCAGTGACGACATCGCGCTGGGCTGCATGTACACACTGCGCCGGAATGGCTTCGACGTGCCGGGCGACGTGTCGGTCATCGGCTTCGACGACATTCCCTTCGCGCGCTACAGCGCGCCGCCGCTGACCACGATCGCCCAGCCGACCGAACAGATCGGTGAGGCCTGCGCCACGCTGTTGTTCGACCGGATCGAGGGCGTGATGTCGCTCGAGACGAAGTACATTCTGCCGCACCGCCTGGTGCTGCGGGACAGCACCCGGCCGCTGTGATGACGCCTCAAGGCGATTGATGAGGGAATTGATGAGGACTGCCATGAGACCAATGCACCGAATCCTGCTGGCAGCCGGTTGGCTGCTGATTGCGACCGGCGCCGCGGCCGCCGAGGCCCAAACATCCGACCAGCCCTGGTGGAGCATCCCCTATCCGGACCGGTTCGACACGTCGACACTGCCGGTGGAGCAGGCGCCTGTCACCATCGCCGGCGAGAACTTCGTCACTGACGGTGGCACGGTAATCGTGTTCCGCGGCGTCAGCACCGCCGATCCCGCCAAGCTGGCCGCGCAAGGCCAATGGAAGGAAGGTCTGTTCGAGGAGATCCACCGCTGGGGCGCCAACAGCATCCGCCTGCCCGTGCACCCCGTCGCCTGGCGCGAGAAGGGCGCCGACTGGTACTTCGAGCGCCTCGACGAGGCGGTCCGCTGGGCCAACGCCCGCGGCAAGTACCTGATTATCGACTGGCATTCGATCGGCAATTTGGACCGCGGCCTGTTCCAGCACCCGATGTATGAAACCACCCTGGTGGAGACCGCCAATTTCTGGCGCGGCATCGCGCACCGCTACCGCGGCGTACCGACCGTGGCCATCTACGAACTCTTCAACGAGCCCACCGACAACTACATGGGGGCCGGTGCGGGCTCGCTCGGCAAGGCCAGCTGGGACGAGTGGCGGGACACGCTGGAAGACCTGATCGACCTGGTGCGGGTTTACGATCCGTCCGCCCTGCCGCTGGTGGGCGGCTTCAACTGGGCCTACGACCTCAGCGCGGTGTCCGACCGGCCCATCCGGCGTGAGCGGGTGGCCTACGCGATCCACCCCTACCCGCAAAAAGCCCTGCCGGATCAGCCGGGCAAGGCCGCGCAGTTCGCGCTGTGGGAAGCGCAGTGGGGGCACCTGGCGAGCACCTACCCGCTCGTCGCCTCGGAAATCGGCTGGGTTCGCGAGGACGGCTACAGCCCGCACATCCCGGTCATCGACAACAGCGGTGGCTACGGCCCGCAACTGGTCGAGTTCATGGAAGCGCGCGGAATTTCGTGGACGGTGTGGAATTTCGACCCCGCTTGGGGGCCGACCATGATCTCCGACTGGGATTACACGCCCACCGAGCAGGGCCGGTTTTTCCGCTACGTGATGCAGCAGCTGCGCGACGGCGCCATGCCGCTGTCGGTGCTGCCCGCGCCGCGGCTGACCGACTACCCCTGGATGTCCATCGAGCGCTGGCGCGCGATGCACGACGAGGACGTGGCGATCGCCGAGCACGGCGGGGTCGACCTGTTGTTCCTCGGCGATTCGATCACGGAGGGCTGGCCCGACG
>DATHRJ010000077.1:0-7967 GCA_035465455.1 Lysobacter sp. | reverse complement strand
GACGAGCGCCGGCACCGCCGCCAGGCTCGCGGTCGGGATCGACGTGCGCAACAGCCACAGCGATCTGGCCAGTATTCCTCAATGGCTGTCGGCGGTCGGCGCCCTGGGCCTGGATCCCAAGCTGGTGTTTTTCGACACCCGCCAGGACGTGCTGCTCAAGCGCTATGCCGACACCCGGCGCCGCCATCCCCTGAGCCACCTGGGCCTGTCGCTGGCCGACGCAATCGCCCTGGAGCGGCAGGTACTGCGGCCGCTGCGGCAGATCGCCGATACCTGCATCGACACCAGCGACCTGAACGTGCACCAGCTGCGACGCGCGCTGATCACCGAGCTCGGCCTCGGCGAGGAGGGCGCGGTATCGCTGCTGTTCCAGTCCTTCGCCTACCGCCGCGGCGTGCCGACGGATGCGGATTTCGTGTTCGATGCCCGCTGCCTGCCCAATCCGCACTGGAATGCGATCCTGCGACCGCTTTCCGGACGCGACGCCGCCGTTGGCGAGTACCTCGATGCGCAACCCGACGTCGGCCAGTTCGCCGAGCAGATCGGCCAGTTCCTCGACACCTGGCTGCCGCGGCTGAAGTCGGGAACATCGCGCAGTTACATCACCGTGGCGTTCGGCTGCACCGGCGGTCGTCACCGCTCGGTCTACCTGGCCGAACGCATGGCCGCGCGTGCGCGGCATCGTGGCTGGGACGAGGTGGCGGTCCACCACCGCGAACTCGACTGACGCGGCGTCCACAAACAGCCGCGGCAACTGCTTCCGAACCGCCGCTCCGGTCTGCTAAGTTGGTGACATGTCCGTCGGCGTCCTGCTCATCACCCACGAAGGCATCGGCAGCGCGTTGATCGCGGTGGCGACGCAGCTCATGCCCGTCCTGCCGCTGCGCGTGGAAGCACTGGAGGTGTCCTTCGCCGGAGACCCCGAGGCCCTGCTGCCGCAGGCCAGTGCGGCCTTGCGGCGGGTCGATGGCGGGCACGGTGTGCTGGTCTTGACCGATCTGTACGGCGCCACCCCGAGCAACCTGGCGGCACGGCTGGCGCGGCTGGGCACACCGGTACAGCGCGTGTCCGGACTGAGCCTGCCGATGTTGCTGCGGGTCATGAACTACGCCGAGCTGGAGCTCGACGAACTGCCGGCAGTCGCTGCCGCCGGCGCACGCAACGGCGTTGTCCGCGATGACGCTTGAGGAACCGGTCTTGAGGATGCAGCAATGATCGAACGCGAACTGACCGTTTCCAATCGTCTCGGCCTGCACGCGCGTGCGACCGCGAAGCTGGTGCAACTGCTGTCGGGCTACAAGTCCAACGCCACGCTCACCGCCAAGGGCCGCGAGGTCAACGCCAAGAGCATCATGGGCGTGATGCTGCTGGCTGCCGGACAGGGCGCACAGGTCAAGCTGCGCGTCGATGGCGAGGACGAGGCCACGGTGGCGGACGTCGTGGCGGCGCTGTTCGACCGTCGTTTCGACGAAGACAGCTAGGCCCCGACCGGTGCGACGGGAGTTCATCGGCCATGGCGCGTCGCGCGGCACTGCGCTGGGACACGCGCGCGTGCGCCTGCCGCACGTGCTGGACGTGGTCGAGGAGCATATCGAGGCAGCCGCGATCCCGGTCGAACTGCAGCGCCTGCACGCGGCGATCGACAGCGTACGCAGCGATATCCACGCGATGCGCGAACGCCTGCACGGCGCGCTCGCACACGAAGTCGGCGAGTTCCTCGACCTGCACACCCTGCTGCTCGACGATCCCGAGCTGCTGCAGGGCCTCGATGACCTGATCCGCACCGGCCGCTACACCGCCGATTACGCCCTGCGGCTGCAGCGCGACCGCATCGCCGCGGTGTTCCAGACCATGGACGACGCGTACTTCCGCAGCCGCGTGGACGACATCGACCAGGTCATCGGCCGCATCCACGCCGCCCTGCACCGGCGCGACCCCGGCATGCAGGGGATTGCCGGTGAGATCCTGGTCACCGACAACGTCGCCCCGGCCGAGCTCGCGCAGTTGCAGGCGCAGGGCGTGCTGGCGATCGTCACCTCTGCCGGCAGCACGCTCTCGCACAGCGCGATCCTCGCCCGCAGCCTGCACATGCCACTGGTGGTCGGCGCCGCCAACGTGCTGCAGAAGGTCAACGACGGCGACGTGCTGGTGGTCGACGGCAGCGACGGCCGCGTGGTGCTGGAGCCGGGCGCGGCCGACCTGCGAGCCTACCGGGCTCGCGCGCGGGAGTACGCGCGCGAGCGCAAGCAGCTCAACCGCCTGCGTCGCGAGCCTTCGCGCACGCTCGATGGCGTCGACATCAAGCTCTACGCCAACGCCGAATCGCGCGAGGACGTGGCCGATGCGCACGCGCTCGGCGCCGCCGGGGTCGGCCTGTACCGCACCGAATTCCTGTTCCTGCAGCGCCCGGAACTGCCGACCGAGGACGAGCAGTTCCGCGCCTACCGCGATGTCGTACTCGGCATGACCGGGCGCATGGTGACCCTGCGAACACTCGACCTGGGCGCCGACAAGGCCGACCGCACCGGACTGGCGCTGCGCGACGAGCCCAACCCGGCGCTCGGGTTGCGCGGGGTGCGGTTGTCGCTGGCGCGCTTCGGGCTGCTGGACACCCAGTTGCGGGCGATGCTGCGCGCCTCCGGTTATGGCCCGCTGCGCATCCTGCTGCCGATGATCTGCTGCCGCGAGGAGGTGATCGCGGTGCGGACGCGGCTCGACCTCATGGCGCGCCAGCTGCGTGACGAGGGCCGGGAAATCGCCGACCACGTGCCGCTTGGCGCGATGATCGAGATTCCCGCCGCGGCGCTGGCGCTGCCGAGCTTCATCGGCGACATCGACTTCCTCTCGATAGGCACCAACGACCTGGTCCAGTACCTGCTCGCCGCCGATCGCAACAACGATGCACTCGGCGAGTTGTACACGCCGCTGCATCCGGCGGTGGTCCGGCTGCTGCGCGACGTCATCCGCCTGGCGCGCGTGCACCGCAAGCCGGTCTCGGTCTGCGGCGAGATCGCCGGCGATACCCGCTTCATCGCCCTGCTGCTGGCGCTGGGGCTGGAAGAGTTCAGCCTGCATCCGTCGACCATGCTGGAAGTGCGCCGCACGATCCGCTCGCACGACCTGTCCGCACTGCGCGCCAGGGCCCCGCGACTGCTGCGGGCGCGCAACCGCGAGGAGATCGAGCGCTGGATCGGCAAGGCCGGCGATTGACGCGACAGTCGATCGCCGCAAGCGGCTGCCGCCGCTTCGTCGGTGGTTCCCGAACGCTCGGGCGGCGATGACCGGAGCCTGGCCTCGGGTTCGGGGTGGGCACCTTCGCCCGCAGCGGCGATAATGCCGCGATGAACGCATAACGCTGGTCGCAGGCTCGCCACCGCAAGAGGTGGGGCTTGCGGCTTCTCCCGTACCCGGAGCACCGCATGGCCGAAGCCGTCCGCCACGACAAGACCACGCGCCAGCTGCGCCTGCTCTCCGACGCGCTCGACAGCGGTCGGCTGGGGCCGGTGCGCCGGCTGGTGAACACCTTGTCGCCGGCGGAGATCGGCAACCTGCTCGAATCGCTGCCGCTGGCCAAGCGCGTCGTCGTATGGGGCCTGGTCGACCCGGAGGACGACGGCGAAGTGCTGGTGCACGTCGGCGACGAGGTCCGCGAAAGCCTGCTGGCGGACATGGACACCGACGAGATCGTCGCCGCGGTCGGGGACCTCGACATCGACGATCTCGCCGACCTGGTCGAGGACCTGCCCGACACCGTCATCGAGGAAGTGCTCAAGTCGATGGATCGCGAGAATCGCGAGCGGCTCGAGCAGGTGCTGTCGTATCCGGAGGACACCGCCGGGCGCCTGATGAATCCCGACGTGGTCACGGTGCGCGCCGACACCACGATCGACGTGGTGCTGCGCTACCTGCGCCTGCGTGGCGAACTGCCGGAGCACACCGACCATCTGTACGTGGTCAGCCGCCGCCACCAGTACCTGGGCCGGATCGCGCTGGCCGCGCTGCTGACCCATGAGCCGGGCACCCCGATCAACGAACTGATCGATGGCGAGCAGCCGGCGATCGATGTCGACGAGTCGGCCAACGAGGTGGCACGCCAGTTCTCCGATCGCGACTGGATCAGTGCGCCGGTGGTGGACGACAACAACATCCTGCTGGGTCGCATCACCATCGATGACGTCGTCGACATCATCCGCGATCGCGCCGAGCACCAGGCGCTCGGCGCGGCCGGCCTGGATGAGGACGAGGACATGTTCAGTCCGGTGCCCCGGGCCACGCGACGGCGCGCGGTGTGGCTCGGCATCAACCTGGGCACCGCGTTCCTGGCCTCGTGGGTCATTGGCCGCTTCGCCGGCACGCTGCAGCAGATCGTCGCGCTCGCGGTGCTGATGCCGATCGTCGCGAGCATGGGTGGCGTCGCCGGGACCCAGACCCTGACCCTGATGGTGCGCGGCCTGGCCATGGGCCAGGTCGGCTTCGGCAACCTGCGCGCGCTGCTGGTCAAGGAGGTGTCGGTGGGCCTGCTCAACGGGCTGGCCTGGGCGATCGTGGTCGGCCTGGTCGCGGCGCTGTGGTTCGGCGACGTTCCGCTGGGCCTGGTGATCGCCGGCGCCATGGCGATCAACCTGTTCGTCGCCGCGCTGGCCGGCGTGCTGGTGCCGCTGGCGTTGCGGCGCATGAGCATCGACCCGGCGCTGGCCGGGGGCGTGGTGCTGACCACGGTGACCGACGTGGTCGGTTTCCTCAGCTTCCTCGGACTGGCCACGCTGGTGCTGCTGAAGTAGACCGGCGCGACGGCGGCGCGCCTGCAGGCATCAAGCCTTCTTGAGGAAGCAGGTCTTCAGTACCAGGCCCTTGATGTTGTCGGCCTTGCATTCGATGGCTTCTTCATCGTCGGTCAACCGGATGTTCTTGATCAGGGTGCCGCGCTTGAGCGTATGCGAGGTGCCCTTGACCTTGAGGTCCTTGATCACGGTGACCGTGTCGCCCTCGCTGAGCAGGCTGCCATTGCTGTCCCTTACTTCCATCGATGTCGTCTCATGCTCTATTGAATGATGATGGCCCGGCCTGGTGGCGCAACAGGGTGTCCAGCACCGCCATGCGCGCGGCCACGCCGTTGCGGACCTGCCTGAGGATCAGCGACTGCGGCCCGTCGGCGACCTCGTCGGTGATCTCCACGCCGCGATTGACCGGCCCCGGATGCAGCACCACCGCATCGGCGGCCGCGCGCGCAAGGCGCCGCGCGTCGAGTCCGTAGTCGCGATGGTAGTCATCGACCGATGCGATCAGCCCCTCCTGCATCCGCTCGCGCTGCAGGCGCAGCATCATCACCGCATCGACTCCCTCCAGCGCCGCGTCGAGGTCGCCGCTCACGAGGCAACCGTCGAGTGTGTCGTCGTCGGGCAGCAACGACCGTGGTCCGCAGACCCGTATCTCGATGCCGCGCGCGTGGACATCGCCGGCCCTTCCCAGCGTGCGCAGCGCATGCAGGTCCGAGCGCGCGACCCGCGAGTGCCTGACGTCGCCGACGATCAGCACTTTCAGCCGCGAGAAATCCCCGCCCTTGGCCTGGCGCAGCGTCAGCATGTCGAGCAGCCCCTGGGTCGGATGGTCGCTGCGGCCGTCGCCGGCATTGACCAGCGCCGTTCCTGGATCCGCGGCGGCGGCAAGCTCGGCGACCGCACCGTCCCCGGGGTGGCGCACGACGAAACCGCGCACGCCCATCGCCTCGATGTTCTTCAGGGTGTCGCGTGCGGTTTCGCCCTTGCGGGCCGAGGAAGTCGAGGCATCGAAGCCAAGCACGTCCGCACCCAGCCTTTGCGCGGCGAGCTGGAAGCTCATCCGGGTGCGCGTGGAAGGCTCGAAAAACAGCGTGCACACGGCGGTGCCGGCGAGTGCGGCGCGGTCGCCGCCGCACTCGGCGTAGTGCTGGGCGCGATCGAGCAGCGCCACCAGCTGGGTGCGCGGCAGGTTCTCCAGCGTCAGCAGGTGCTGCAGCGCCGGCGGGTCGACGGGCATCGTGGACATGCGTTCCTTGTGCGGCAGGTTGAGGGCGCCGGATCAGATCGGCTGGGGTGGAAGTTCCGTGGCGTCGCCGGGTGCGGCCAGCCAGCGCTCCACGATGACGGCTGCGGCCACCGCGTCGAGCGCCTCGGCATCCCGGCGGCGCTTGCGGCCCTGGGCGCGCTCGGCGGCGAACCGCTGCGCCGCCTCGATCGAACTCAGGCGCTCATCGACCATCACCACGGGCAACCGGTAGCGCGCGTGCAGTTCGCGCGCGAAGGCATGGGCGCGCAGCCGGATCGGCTGGTCGCCACCCTCCAGGGTCATCGGATCGCCGACGATCAGCCCGTCGGGGCGCCATTCCTCGCGCAGCTTGTCCAGCGCGAACCAGTCGGGCCCGTGGCCATGCACATCGACCACCGCCAGCGCGCGCGCGCCATGGCCGAAGGTGCTGCCGACCGCCACCCCGATGCGTCGCGAACCGACGTCGAAACCCAGGACCGTCCCGTCGCTGCGGATGGCCGTCGCTGGTTGCGGATCGGAGGTCATGCGTGGCCGGAGTAGTCGGCGAGGTGTGCGAAGTTCACGCCGATCAACCCCGCGGCAGCCTGCCAGCGCGACTCCAGCGGCATTTTGAACAGCAGTTGCGGATCGGCCGGCGCAGTCAGCCAGTCGTTCTCGGCCAGCTCGTGCTCCAGCTGACCGGCATTCCACCCGGCGCAGCCCAGCGCGACCACCGCATGCTGCGGGCCCTCGCCCTTGGTCATCGCCTCGAGCACGTCGCGCGACGTGGTCAGGAACAACTCGTCGGAAATGGACAGGGTCGAGTCCCACTGCGGGCCTCCGTCGTGGAGCACGAAGCCCCGCTCGGGGTGCACCGGACCACCGGCCAGGACCACCTGCGAACGCATCGCGTCGCCGCCGCCCTCCAGCCCCATCTGCTCCAGCACCTCGCCCAGGGTGTACTCGGACGGGCGGTTGATGATCAGGCCCATCGCACCGTCGCCGTCGTGCTGGCAGATCAGCGCGACGCTGCGGGAGAAATTGGTGTCGGCCAACGCAGGCAGCGCGATGAGCAACTGGTTGGCCAAGGGAGTCGGAGTCACTGGCATGCCGACATTCTATCGCGCAGGCCGGGCATTCGCGCCGTGATGGTCGCGGGGGCAGCGCAACCCCGTCAGGTCCGAGCCACCTGACGGGCGGTTCATCGGACAGCAGGTTTTTGCCGCTCGCAGACAACGCGGCGGCCCAATCCGGGGCGCCCGGCTCAGCGAACCTCCGCCACCTCGATGCCGTCCATCCCCTGCGACAGGGTCTTGGCATCGCCGCCCTGGGCCAGCTTGATCCGCAGCCGCACTTCGTTCTGCGAGTCGGCAAAGCGCAACGCGTCCTCGTAGCTGATCTCGCCGGCCTGGTAGAGCTCGAACAAGGCCTGGTCGAAGGTCTTCATCCCGAGCTGGGTCGACTCCTTCATGACTTCCTTGAGCTTGTGGATCTCGCCATCGCGGATGTAGTCCTGCACCAGCGGCGTGCCGAGCATGATCTCCATCGCGACCTTGCGGGTCTTGCCGTCCGGACTGGGGATCAGCTGCTGGGCGACCACGCCCTTGAGGTTCAGCGACAGGTCCATCAACAGCTGGTTGCGGCGGTCCTCGGGGAAGAAGTTGATGATGCGGTCCATTGCCTGGTTGGCGGTGTTGGCATGCAGGGTGCACAGCACCAGGTGGCCGGTCTCGGCGAACGCGATGGCGTGGTCCATGCCTTCGCGGGTGCGCACCTCGCCGATCATGATCACGTCCGGCGCCTGGCGCAGGGTGTTCTTGAGTGCGGCTTCCCAGCTGTCGGTGTCGATGCCCACTTCGCGCTGGGTGATGATGCAGCCCTCGTGCTTGTGCACGAACTCGATCGGGTCCTCGATCGTGATGATGTGGCCGGTCGAGTTCTGGTTGCGGTAGCCGATCATCGCC
>DATHRJ010000076.1:0-3844 GCA_035465455.1 Lysobacter sp. | reverse complement strand
GGTGTAGTGCGACAGCGAGTTGACCGTCTTGATCGACATCATCGGGCCCTCGAAGGTCGCGATCATGTAGAAGCTGATCGCCACGATGAGGAATTTCAGGATCGGGTCGGTGCGCAGCTTGTGCCATACCCCAGACAGCGTCAGCACGCCGTTGAGCGCGCCGCCCCAGCTGGGCGCCAGCAGGATCAGGGAGAACACAATGCCCACCGACTGCGCCCAGTCCGGCAGCGCGGTGTACTGCAGGTGGTGCGGGCCGGCCCACATGTACACCGCGATCAGCGCCCAGAAATGCACGATCGACAAGCGGTACGAATACACCGGGCGCCCGGCCTGCTTGGGCACGAAGTAATACATCATCCCCAGGAAGCCGGCGGTCAGCAGGAAGCCGACCGCGTTGTGCCCGTACCACCACTGCACCATCGCATCGACCGCGCCGCTGTAGATCGGGTAGGACTTGCCCATCCCGACCGGGATCGCGAGATTGTTGACGATGTGCAGCAACGCGATGGCGATGATGTAGGCGCCATAGAACCAGTTGGCGACGTAGATGTGCTTGACCCGGCGCTTGGCGATGGTGCCGAAGAACAGCCAGCCGTAGGCCACCCAGACGATCGTGATCAGGATGTCGATCGGCCATTCCAGTTCGGCGTACTCCTTGCCCTGGGTCAGCCCCATCGGCAGGGTGATCGCCGCGGCCACGATCACCGCCTGCCAGCCCCAGAACACGAACGAGGCCAGCTTGTCGGATATCAGCCGCACGTGGCAGGTGCGCTGCACGATGTGCAGGCTGGTGGCGAACAGCGCGCTGCCGCCGAACGCGAAGATCACCGCGTTGGTGTGCAGCGGCCGCAGGCGGCCGTAGCTGAGCCAGGCGGTGTCGAAGTTCAATGCCGGCCAGTACAGCTGCGCCGCGATCAGCGCGCCGACGGCCATGCCGACGATGCCCCAGATCACCGTGGCGATGGTGAACTGCAGCACCACCTTGTTGTTGTAGAAACCGCGGCTGGCATTTTCGGCGGGGCTGCCGCGGCGATCGGGCACAGGGTCGTTCATGCCGCGGGGGGCGGCAGCGGGGACGTCGTAGGCGGTCATGGAATAACCCGGATTTCGTTACCGCACATTGTCCCGAGACAGGCGATTTCGCGACTTGATCTCGATCAAGCGCTGCCTGCGGCCGGGAGGGCGCGGCGCGGTGCTTTCAGCACGGAACCGGGCAGGCGCGGCGCGGGGGTTGGCACGCCCGGCGACGAGGCGCGTGCGCCAGTCGCCCGGCGCCGGTCTTCAGGCCGGCCCTGCCTGCGCCATGTGCTTGCGCCGGATGAACTCGCTGTGCGGGACACCGAGCAGGTCGGCCACGCGGCGCACCAGCAACTCCTCGTGCTTGTCCAGGCTCGAGTCGGCGAACGCCACCCGCCACAGCCATTCGACCAGTTCGGCGCGATCTTCGGCTGGCAGCGAGGTCCGTAGCCCGCGGGTGAAGTCGTACAGCGACGCCGCTTCGTGCCTGGCCTTGTGGGCCTGGTCCAGCAACGCGTCCAGTTCGGCTGCGTCCATCGCGAAGGCGGTGCGCATCGCCTGGTGGATGGTTTCCAGTTCGGCCTCACCGACGCCCTCGTCGGTCAGCGCCATCTCCAGCAGCAGCGCGGCGGCGGCGCGGGGCAGCGAATGCGGATCGGCCGCGGGCTCGTGCCGGTTGACGATGCGCTTGAGGTTGTTGAACCAGTCGGTCATGTGGTCTGGATCCGGATCAGGTGTTGAAAGGCTGGGGCCCGGAGCTCCGGTTCGCAACCCTCGGGAGATGTCGGGCCGGGTTTGGCGGCGCGCCGAAGCCGCGCACGGTGTTCGTTGTTGCGGCACCGACGCCGGCCCTGGCGCAAGCCGGTGGCGCGCTCGACGATCGTCGTGGCGACCCATTCCCCATGCTGCCGCATACTCCCGGTTCGCCCCGCACGTGCCCGGAGTCCCGCATGCGTCATGCCGTCCTCGTTTCCCTCTTTCTGGCGGGCACCGCGCTGCCGCTGGCTGCTGCCGAACTGCCCGGAGGCGGCATCCAGGCCGAAAACGTCGCCGCGCACCTGCGCACGCTGGCATCGGACGAGTTCGAAGGACGTGCGCCGGCGACGGCGGGCGAGGAAAAGACCGTCGCCTACCTCGTGGAGCAGTTCGAGAAAGCCGGGCTGCGGCCGGGCGGCGACGAAGGCGGCTGGACCCAGGCGGTCGAAATGGACCGGACCACGATCGATGGCGACGTCGCCCTGGCGATCTCCAGCGGCGGGAAAGAGCGCGTGCTGGAGCAGGGCGAGGACGCCGTGGTGCAGACGCTGCATCCGGGGGGGCGCGTGCACCTGGAGAACGCGCCGATGGTGTTCGTCGGCTACGGCATCGTCGCGCCCGAACTCGGCTGGAACGACTACGCCGGCCTGGACCTCGAGGGCAAGGTGGCGGTGGTGCTGGTCAACGACCCCGACTTCGAGACCCCGCAGCCCGGCCTGTTCGGCGGTCGCGCGCTGACCTATTACGGCCGTTGGACCTACAAATACGAGGAGGCCGCGCGCCAGGGTGCGAGCGGCGTGCTGCTGGTGCACGAGACCGCGCCGGCCTCCTACGGCTGGACGACGGTGCGCAACTCGGGCGTCAGCCCGCTGTTCGACATCGTGCGCGCCGATGCCGCGCGCGTGCACGTGCCGCTGCGCGGCTGGATGCAGCGCGAGCTGGCGGTGGCCTTGTTCGAGGATGCCGGCCTGGATTTCGAGGCCGCCAAGCGGCAGGCGCAGCAAAAGGGCTTCCGGGCGATCGCGCTGCCGGACACCACATTGACGGTGGATTTCGCCACCAAGCGCGAGCGCGTCCGCAGCCGCAACGTGCTCGGGGTGCTGCCCGGCACCACGCGCGCGGACGAGACCGTCATCGTCTCCGGCCACTGGGACGGCTACGGGGTCGGGCTGCCCGATGCCTCGGGCGACAACATCTACAACGCCGCGGTCGACAACGCCACGGCGATCGCCTCGATGATCGAGCTCGCCCGCGTGTTCAGCGCCGGCGCGCCGTTGCAGCGTTCGCTGCTGTTCCTGGCGACCACCTCGGAGGAAAAGAACCTGCTTGGCGCGATGCACTACGCCGCATACCCGGCGCGCCCGCTGGCCACCACCGCGGCGGTGCTGAACATGGAAATGTGGAGCCCCGACGGCCCGACGCGCGACATCGCAAGCTGGGGCGACGGCAAGGTGTCGCTGCAGCAGGATCTCGCGCGCGCGGCGGCGGTCGATGGTCGTGCCTGGTCGCCGGACCCCGACCTCTCGGTCGGGCTGTTCTACCGCGCCGACCATTTCGCGTTCGCCAAGGCCGGAGTGCCGGGCCTCACGGTGGGGCCGGGCATGGATCAGGTCGACGGGGGCAAGGCGGGCGGCGATGCGGCGCGCGCCGACTACTTCGCCAAGCGTTATCACCAGCCGGGTGACGACTTTTCCGACGCCTGGGACATGCGCGGGCCGGTGGCGGACATCACCACCATGTACCACCTGATCCACGGCATCGCCGATTCAGGCCAGTGGCCCAGCTGGAACGCGGATTCGGAATTCCGCGCCGAGCGCGAGAAGAGCGCAGCGGCGCGGGCGGTGGAGGCCGGGGTCGACTAGCGCAGCGCGTCTGCCTTCAGCAGCGGCCTTGCCGGGTCGGCGCGGGCGGTCAGTGCAGCCGGACGCCTCACGCGACGCTGCGGAACGAACAGGCGGATAATCGCCATGGCGGCCATTACCTGGACAGCAATGATCAACAACGACGTACTGCGCAGCATCCGCTACATGCTCGATCTCAGCGACGGCATGGTGGTGGACATCATCAAGCT
>DATHRJ010000075.1:0-2335 GCA_035465455.1 Lysobacter sp. | reverse complement strand
TCGCCGGCGGCGGTGCGCCGCATCAGGTCCATCTCGAAGTAACGCTCCTGCGCGTGCACGTAGCCCAACGCGCGCATCGCGTCGGCTTCGTTGGCGGCATCGATCGTGACCACGCCGAGCGCATCGCGCTGCACCGTCACCGGCGCCGACAGCGCCTCCAGCGCCAACTCGCCGTCGAGTCGCGGCAGGCTGCCGCGCATCGACCACCAGCCCGTCAGGGCCGCCAGCAGCGCCAGCACCAGCAGCGCGAGCGCGCCACGTTTCAGCCACTTCGTCATTCCTGTCTCCGTATCTCGATTGCACTGGCCCCGGTATTTTGCACGCTGGCGGCCATGCCGGTTCCCCTCCGGCATCGCCTGCGCGGAGGCCTTGATCCAGCCGCGCCGATGCTACTGCGCCACGAGGACGTTATTGCCACCGTGACCTTGCCTGTATCGCCCATGTTGTAGCGTGACTCGCGCGGGGCCCGGGGGCCGCACCACTCCCGGCGCCCGTCCATTCCAAGGAGCGCCACCGTGGCAGCCACCGTCGACGCAACATCCCCCATGGCGATACATCCGGTCCAGGCGTTCCTGCTGGCGGGCACGTTCACACTGTTGCTGGCCGCCTTGCTCAACGACATCGCGTACTGGTCGACATACCAGATCCAATGGGCCAACTTCGCGTCCTGGCTGATCGTCGGCGGCCTGGTGCTCGGCGGTATCGCCCTGCTGTTCGCGCTGGCCGGCCTGCGCCATGCCGCCCTGCGCCGCGGCCGCTACCTCGTGTACTTCCTGCTGTTGCTGGTGTCCTGGGTGCTGGGGCTGATCAACGCGCTGGTTCACGCAAGGGACGCCTGGGCGGCGATGCCCGAAGGGCTTGTCCTGTCGGTGGTCGTGGCCCTCCTGGCCGGCGCGGCGACCTGGCTGGGCTTCTCCGGCCGGCGCACCGGGGCGATGGCATGAAGCGCTCGATTGCGTCCGTCCTCATCGGCCTCACCGCGATGCTGTCCGCATGCGGCGACGACCCGTCTCCGGTGCAGTACGGGCCGGAACCGGCACTCCCGCAACCGCAGCGCGGGCTGCTTCCCGCAATGACCATTGCCGATCCTGCATTGTGGGGTGACCAGCGCCCGACGGTGCCACCCGGTTACGCGATCGCGCCGATCGCCACCGACCTCAAGATCCCGCGGCAGACGCTGGTACTGCCCAATGGCGACATCCTCGTGGCCGAAGGCAAGGGCGGCGGGGCGCCCAAGCTCAAGCCCAAGGACATCATTGCCGGCTACATCAAGTCCAAGGGCACGACGCCAGTCGAGAGCGGCGACCGCCTGACCCTGCTGCGCGACGCCGATGGCGACGGCACCTACGAAGGCCGCACGGTCTTCGCCAACGACCTCGATGCGCCCTATGGACTGGCGCTGGTCGGCAACCAGCTGTACGTCGCCAACCAGGATGCGCTGGTGCGGTTCGACTACCAGGTCGGGCAGACCCGGGCGAGTGGACCGCCGGTCGAGGTTGCCAAGCTGCCGTCGCAGATCAACCACCACTGGACCAAGGCGCTGACCGCCAGCGCCGACGGACGCTTCCTGTACGTCGGCATCGGCTCCAACAGCAACATCACCGAGCGCGGCATGATCGCCGAGGTCGACCGCGCCATGGTGTGGCGCGTGGACGTGGAGACCGGGGCGCACAAGCCCTACGCCACCGGCCTGCGCAACCCCACCGCGCTCACCTTCCAGCCCGGCACCGACCGGCTGTGGGTGGTGGTCAACGAGCGCGACGAGCTCGGCCCCAACCTCGTCCCCGACTACCTCACCAGCGTGCGCGAAGGCGGCTTCTACGGCTGGCCCTACAGCTACTGGGGCGCGAACGTGGATACCCGCGTGCGGCCGCAGGATCCGGAACAAGTCGCCGCGGCAATCGCACCCGATTACGCCTTGGGATCGCACGTTGCGCCGCTCGGCGTGGACTTCTCGGTGCCGGCAATGGGCGCGAAGTTCGCCGACGGCGCGTTCGTCGGCGAGCACGGCAGCTGGAACCGCAAGCAACCGGTCGGCTACAAGGTCGTGTTCGTGCCTTTCCGCGGCGGTCGCCCCGCCGGTCCACCGATCGATTTCGTCACCGGCTTCATGAGCGAAGACGGCAAGACCCGCGGTCGGCCGGTGGGCGTGACCGTGGACCCCCGCGGCGCCCTGATCGTCGCCGACGATTTGTCCAATACCGTGTGGCGCGTTACGCCGACGCGTTGAATGGCCATCGAAAGCAGCCACTCGACCGGCTGTTGCGTTGACCAGTTGAAACCGCCGCCGAAAGCAGCCATTGGATCAACCAGTCGGCGCAGAGCCCTGGTCATT
>DATHRJ010000074.1:0-2328 GCA_035465455.1 Lysobacter sp. | reverse complement strand
GTTACACCGGCCTGTGGTACCGCGGCGTGGATGGTCTCGGCGGCGCCAGCATCGTCGTCAATTCGGCGAACCAGGCGCAGATCCACTACCTGTATGACGCCCAGGGCTTGCCCCGCTGGCTGGTGGCGCAGGACCCCGGCGGCAGTGAGCCGAACGCGTCCGATCTTCCCATGCTGCAGTTCAAAGGTTTTTGCGCGGTTTGCGCGGCAAGCGCCGTGTCGTTCGAGGTCATGGGCACGCTGCAGCGGAGCTTCGACAGCGAGAGCACCGGCAGCTGGACACTCGACTATCTGTTCGAGCCGCCGCTGAGCGGTTCGGTCGAGCGCACGGATCCGATCGTCAAGCTGACCGACAGGCTGGATTGCCTGTAGGAGGCTGCTTTGCGGCCGACTGGCGAGGAACAGGCAAGCGGCCGCAAGGCGGTCTCCTACGCCACGCTCGGCACGGGCGTCAACCGCTCGCCGACCAGGCGCCCGGCCTGCTGCAAGTCGACGTCGGCAAGCTGGTCCTTGCCGCGCAGCAATTCGTCGAGAATTTCCCCCTGGACGCGACCGCGGCGACAGGCCTCGGTGTAGGGGATGCGGTGGAACATCACCAGTGAGTAGCGCGGCACGAACAGGCCCGGGTGGCGGCGTTCGAGTTCGCGCTCGAGCGCTTTGCGCAACATGAATTCGCGGTGGCGCACCGAATCACGCATCACGCGGTAAGCGTCCAGCGCCATGTCGGCGATCGCGTTGGCGTCGGCCTGGCGCGCGTTCTGTAGCTGCTCGAAGGCGCCGCCCCAATGGGCCGCGCCGCCGGCGATGATTTCCATCAGTGCCGAGCAGTCCTCGAAGGCCGCGTTCACGCCCTGGCCGTGGAACGGCACGATGGTGTGCGCGGCGTCGCCGAGCAGCAGGCCCGGCGCCTCGCCTGCGCCGTCGACGAACCAACGGCTGCAGCGGATGGTGCCCATCAGGCCCACCGGGTTGTCGCGGAACTCGCGCTCCAGTTCGGGGATCAGCGGCGCGGCGTCGGGAAAATTGAATTCCATGAAGGCTTGCTGGCGGACCCAGGAGTCCAGCTCCGCGAAACCCCAGGGCATTCCGTGGTCACCGTTGCGCGGCAGGAACAGCATGGCCGGGAAGCTGCCGTCGATATCGGGCATGGCGATCATCATGTAACCCCCGCGCGGCCAGACGTGGAGCACCCCGGTGTCCAGCGGTGGCACACCGTCGGCGCTGCGCGGAACCGTAAACCGCTTCCAGCCTGCATCCAGCAGCGCTTCGTCGACCTCGAGATCGGTCACCCGCAGCATCGAGCGGCGCACGGCGGAGCGCGCCCCGTCGGCGCCCACCAGCACTTCGAAGGGCCGCGGGCAGAGCCCCTCCAGGCTCAGCGTCCGCGCCCGCCAGTCGACATCCAGCACGGGTTGGCCGAAATGGATGCGCACCTTGCCGGTGCCCTCGGCGGCGTCGAGCAGGCAGCGCAACAGCCGCTCGCGGCGAATGCTGTAGAGCACCTCCCAGGAGTGCACGCCGTAGGGTTGCAGCGTGGTGCGGCCGCGCCGGTCATGGATCATGCGGCCGCGCATCTGCGTGACCGTGTGGCTGACCAGTTGCTCGAGTCCGGCCAGTCGCAGCGCGTGGCGGCCCCGTTCGCCCAGCGCCAGGATGACCGGCGCGGTGTCCGGCTCATCCGTGGTTCGCGGATCGGGATGGCGCTCCCAGATCTCGCACTCGTAGCCGCGACGGGCCAGCAGGATTGAAAGCAGCAAGCCGCTCATGCCGGCGCCGGCGATCGTGACCTTGCGGGTGTCCGCGAGGGTCAGGGGGCCAGCCGTCACGCGCGCCCCCCGACCTCGCGGTCGGCCCATGCGCGCGCCTGCTGCAGGAAGGCACAGCAGTCCTCGTAGCCGTTGTACAGCGGCACCGGCGCAATGCGCAGGATGTCCGGTTCGCGCCAGTCGGTCATGACGCCGCGTAGCTCGAGGTGCGCATGCAGGCGGCGCCCGGCATCCTGGCCGTTGCCGGGCCCGGCCCGGACGCGCAGGGAAAGCTGGCAACCGCGGCGCGCGGGGTCGGCCGGGCTGAGGATTTCCAGCAGGTCACCCAATTCCGATTCGATCTGTTCGGCCAGCCAGCCGGTCAGTTGCAGCGACTTCGCCCGCAGGCGCTCCATGCCGGCCTCGCGGAACAGCCGCAGCGAGGCGCGCAGCGGCGCCATGGCGAGGATCGGCGGGTTGGACAGCTGCCAGGCCTCGGCGCCGGCGGCCGGTGTGAATTCCGCGGCCATGCGGAAGCGACTGGCGCGTTCGTTGCCCCACCAGCCTTCGAAGCGCGGCAGCGC
>DATHRJ010000073.1:0-5599 GCA_035465455.1 Lysobacter sp. | reverse complement strand
GCCATGGCCCCGCTCGCCCCCAGCGTGAGCCGGGTGAACATCAGCCACGTGCCAATCGCGATGCACAGCAGCAGGTTCCACGGCAGGCCGATGCCGCCGCCGAAGAAATCGCGCAGCACCTCGCGCGGCGGGCGGGCGAATGCGGGGACGATCGGTTCGTGCTCGCCCTGGTCGGTATCGCCGGTGAAGAACACCCGCAGCACGCTCTTGCCCGCACGTTTTCGCCGCAGCAGGAACTGCCCGGTCGCAACCAGTTCGTCCAGCGCGTAGGGGATCTGCAGCAGCATCGCCGCCGCGCCAATCAGGCACAGCGTGCACCACGTGCCCAGCAGGATCGGCTGGATGATGATGAAGGTGATCGACACCGCGCCCAGCGGCACGATCATGATCCCGAACGCCACCACCACCCACGGCATCGTGCGCCAGCGCCGGGCCGAGCCCATCATCCCGGTGAGGATCTCCAGCACGTACACCAGCGCGCCGAGCCCGGCGTCGGGAACCGGCCAGGCTTCCGATACCGACGAGGTGATGATCTCCTCGGTGCCGTTGCGGCCATCGCCGGCAATCGCGCCGCCAAAGAACGGTTCCCACACCGCATCGACATGCTGCAACTGGTACGCGACCAGATACCGCGACACGTACAGGCCGACGAACGCGAGCACGATGATCGGCAACCGCTGGGTCCAGCGCGACGGTGAGTACGACCAGCCCGGCGGCACCGACGGCCCGGTGAGCCGCGCCACCGGGTCGATTCCCGGCGCCGGCCGCACCAGCAGCGCGAAGGCGATCACCAGGGTGCCGGCCAGGGTGTCGTTGAGGTATGCCGCCGCGTTCGGGGTCCAGAACACCAGCGGCGCGAACAGCAGCCACAGCCCGATCGTGGCACTTGCGTAGCGCAGCATTGCCAGCCGCGGCGACAGCGACAGCAGCCCCAGCAGCAGCAACGCGGCGCCGCTGGCGATGTCGCTCCACGCGAGCCAGGTCCCGGCATGGCCCAGCATCGGCGGCGAAGTCAGCAGCCAACTGCCCAGGGCGGCCACCGAAAACGGCGCCCACACATTGCGCTGGTGTTGCTCGTCGTAGCGCTGTTGCGCGCGGGCGCGAAGAGCTTCGGGATCGTCGGTGGTCTCGTCCGCGGTCTGCAGCCACGGGGGCGGCACGATCCCGTGCGCCCGGTACCAACCCGATGGATCGCGCTTGAGCGCGGCCACGATCGACGGCAACGTGTCGCGGATGTCGTGCCGCGGCACCCAGCCCAGCAGATCGCGCGCGCGTCGGGTGTTGAGCGCGTAGTGGTCGCTGGCCATCTCGATCATGAACGGACGGATGAAGGGCTTTTCGCCCTGGTCGATCGCGTCCGGCACCAGCGGCTCCGTCTTCACCCCGGCCCACGCACCCACCTTCGCGATCGGCGCCGGCAGCCGCAACGTGCTCCACGCCTCCGCGCCGTGGATCAGTTCGCCCAACTGCCGCTGCAACACCTCGTAGCCGACGCCCTCGCTTTCGCCGACCAGCAGGGTGAGCGACGGTGGCAAGCGGTCGCGACGATCGATGCAACGCACGAACGCATCGATCATGTCGTCCTTGTGCAGCATCGCCTGCCCCGCCGCCAGGTCGCCGGCATACAGGTGGCTTTGCAGGTTGCGTTCGTAGATGCGCGCGATCTGCTGCGCCAGGGTCGGCACGGCGCTCTCGTCGTCGTACAGACCGGCCAGATGCAACAGTACGTAGGGGATGCGCCCGTGTTCCCGGGCGATGACCTCCTCGGCGGCGGCCTTGGAGTTCGGGTAGGCCCATTTCGGCGCGATCGGCGCGCTCTCGTCGATGCGTTCGCCCGGCTGCACCGGGGCGTGGACCAGCATCGTGCCGGAGTACACGAACTGCTCCACCTCGAATGCCTGCAGCGCCTCCAGCAGGCGCCGCGTGCCTTCGACATTGACCCGCTCGTACAGCGGGTTGTCCTCACCGGTGAAGTCGAAGTACGCGGCCAGGTGCACCACCGAGGCGATGCGCGAGCCATGGCGGTCGCGAAATGCCTGCAGCGCGGCGGAGACCGAGGCATCGTCGGTCAGGTCGACCTCGATGAAGTCACAGTCCAAATCAGGCGCCTGGCGATCCAGCCCGACCACTTGGAAGCGCCGGCCGAGCGCGCGGGCCAAGGCCGAGCCGATGTCGCCGGCAATGCCGGTGATGAGCACGATGGGCGGTTGGTCGGCCATACGCTCGCTGCCGGTGCATGACAGCCTGCGCAGTCGCGGCTGCCGGAAACCCGAGCTTCCCGTTGGCGCCATGAAGCCCCGCCAGGGCACCTGAAAACCGCGCGGCGACCATGTTGGCCGCAGGGTCGCGATCGACCGTACCACGGCGTATCGGGCGCGCTCGTCACGACGCCTACGCACGAGCGAGGGCCAAATCGACCGGCCCATCGCTTGATCGTGGCTGCAGGTGCCCACTTGCACCGCACCCCGCGGCCCCTCTAGCCTTGGGCCACGCACACATACCCCCGCGCACCTGCGCAGTGGTCACCGGAGAGTGTTCAACATGAAACCCGTACGCGCGCTGCTCGCGCTCAGCATCACCGCCGCCGTGCTCACCGCAGCCGGCTGCACCCGGGAGCCGACCCCGTCTGAAACCGCGCCATCCACCGCTGCTGCCGCACCGGAAGACGAGAACGCCGACCAGTTCATCGCGCGGGTCAATGCCGAGATCAGGCAGATGTACCCGGAGATCAACGCCGCGCAATGGTTGTCATCGACTTACATCAATGACGACAGCCAACTGCTGGCGGCCAAGGCGAACGAGCGCTATCTCACCCAGCTCAACACCTGGATCGGCCAGGCCAAGCGTTTCGAGGGCCAGCAGATGTCGCCGGAGACGGCGCGCTCGATCCAGCTGCTGAAACTCGCCACCGCGATGCCGGCGCCGACGGATCCGGCCAAGCTGCAGGAATTGACCCAGATCGCCACGCGCATGGAGGGCATGTACGGAGAAGGCGAGTACTGCACCGGCGAAGGCGAGGCCAAGTCCTGCCGCCAGCTGGGCGAGCTCGAGGACGTGCTGCGCAGCAACCGCGACTACGATGCG
Source organism: Lysobacter sp. (assembly GCA_035465455.1). Lineage (GTDB taxonomy): Bacteria > Pseudomonadota > Gammaproteobacteria > Xanthomonadales > Xanthomonadaceae > Lysobacter_K. Next base: position 2,515 of record DATHRJ010000073.1, on the reverse strand, counting down.
CAGCTCGATGCGTGGCGTGGCTGGCATTCGATCGCCCCGCCGATGCGTACCGACTACACCCGCTTCGTCGAGCTGGTGAATACCGGCGCCAGCGAAATGGGCTTCACCGATGCCGGCGAGATGTGGCGTTCGGGCTACGACATGAGCCCGGTCGAGATCGCCGCCGAGACCGACCGCCTGTGGACCCAGGTCAAGCCGCTGTACGAGCAGCTGCACTGCTACGCGCGCACCCGCCTGACCGCGCAATACGGCGACCGCGCCCAGGTCGACGGCGGCATGCTGCCCGCGCACCTGATGGGCAACATGTGGCAGCAGGACTGGGGCAATTTGTGGGACATGCTGGCGCCCTACCAGAACGCCGGCAGCCTCGACATCAACGCCGCGCTGGAATCCAGCTACCAGCAACTGCATGCGCAGAAGCTGGTCCAGCACGCCGGCCCACGGACCCCGTCCGACCTGGCCCAGATCGAGCACGAGGCCAAGGAGGCCGTGGCCCGGCAGATGACCGAGCGCGCGCAGGATTTCTACACCTCGCTCGGGATGCAGAAGCTGCCGGAGAGCTACTGGACCAAGACCCAGTTCATCAAGCCGCGTGACCGCAACGTGGTCTGCCACGCCAGCGCATGGGACATGAACATGGCGGGCGACGTGCGCACCAAGATGTGCATCAAGCCCAACGAGGAAGAGTTCACCACGATCTACCACGAGCTCGGCCATGTGTATTACTACCTGGCCTACAACGACCTGCCGCCTTTGTTCCAGGCCGGCGCGCACGACGGCTTCCACGAGGCGATCGGCGACACCATCGTGCTGTCGATGACCCCCGAGTACCTGCAGTCGATCAACCTGGTCGGCGAGCAGCAGCAGAGCAACGAGGCGCTGATCAACGCGCAGATGCGCATGGCGCTGGCGAAGGTCGCGTTCATGCCGTTCGGGCTGATGATCGATCGTTGGCGCTGGGGTGTGTTCGACGGGACGATCACGCCGTCCAACTACAACCAGGCCTGGTGGAACCTGAAGGCCCAGTACCAGGGCGTGGCTCCGCCGGAAGCGCGCGGCGAGGAGTTCTTCGATCCGGGCGCGAAGTACCACGTGCCGGGCAACACCCCTTACACGCGCTACTTCCTCGCCCACGTGCTGCAGTTCCAGTTCTACAAGTCGCTGTGCGACGCCGCGGGATATACCGGCCCGCTGCACCAGTGCAGCTTCTACGGCAACAAGGCCGCCGGCGAGAAACTGCAGGCGATGCTGAGCAAGGGCGCGAGCCAGCCGTGGCAGCAGACGCTCAAGGAACTGACCGGGGGCGAGAAGATGGAAGCCACCGCAGTGCTGGAATATTTCGCCCCGCTGCAGACCTGGCTCACGCAGCAGAACGAAGGCCAGACCTGCGGTTGGCAGGCATCGGCCGCGGCTGCGCCGGGCGCAGCACCCAAAGTTCCGGCCGCTCCGGCCGCGAAACCCGGGACGGAACCGAAGCCCGAGCCGAAGCCGGCGACGACCCAAGGCTGATTGGGCGGTTCCCTGATGTAGCGAAGGCCGGCGCAAGCCGGCCTTCTGCTATCTGACGGTAGCCCGGGCTACACGGACCGACCTCACGGCGCGGCATAATCACGCAATGAACGCCGACACCCTCCGCGACGCCGATCTCGCCGCGCAGCCGCTCGACCACGCCACTTCGCTGGCCGCGCGCTGCTATGTGGACCCGGCAATGGTCGCACTGGACCGCCGCGTCATCTTCGATCGTGCCTGGCAACTGGTCGCGCACGTGTGCCAGCTGCAGGCGGCCGGCGATCATGTCGTCGCTGATCTGGCCGGGCTGCCGGTGATCGCGGTGCGCGGGGGCGATGGCGCGATCCGGGTGATGCACAACGTCTGCCGCCATCGCGCCGGCCCGATCGCCAGCTGCGACGGCCTCGCCGCGAAATCGCTCCGCTGCCGGTACCACGGCTGGACCTACGGTTTGGACGGCGTGCTGCGCTCGGCGCCGGAGATGGGCACCGCACCCGACTTCGACGTCGCCGGCATCGCGCTGCCGCAGCTGGCGGTGCGCGTGTGGCAGGGACTGGTGTTCGCCGCGGTCGATGCAGCGCATGCGCCCGACTTCGATGCCTTCGTCGCCGGCATCGATGCGCGCCTGGGTGCCGGGCGTGGCCTTGCCGACTACGGCCACCACCAGCGCATCGGCTATGACGTCGCCTGCAACTGGAAGGTCTACGTCGACAACTACCTGGAGGGTTACCACGTCCCGCACATCCATCCCGGCCTCAACAAGCTGCTCGATTACCGCAGCTACGTCACGCAGGCCGCGCAGTGGTACTCGTACCAGTTCAGCCCGCTGGAGAGCGGCGAGGGTCTGTACGGTGCTGGCGACGCGCTGTACTACTGGCTGTGGCCGAACACGATGCTCAACATCCTGCCGGGCCGACTGCAGACCAACCGCGTGGTGCCGCTGGGCATCGACCGCTGCCGGGTGGAATTCGACTTCTACTACACCCGTGATGCCTCTGGTGAAGCG
>DATHRJ010000072.1:0-11398 GCA_035465455.1 Lysobacter sp. | reverse complement strand
CACCGGCCAGCACGCGGTGTTTTTCGCCGCCGCGATGCCCTGGCTGACATGGCAGTGCTCGGACCGGCCCGACTATCTTCCCGGGATCCGGCAGTGGCTCGACGAGGCCGGACTGGCGAACACGCCGGCGCCGGTGGAACTGGATGTGGCGCGGGGGCCATGGCCGACGCCAGCGTTGCCGCGGCAGCCGGATGATCGCTTCGATGCCGCCTACAGCGCCAACACCCTGCACATCATGTCGTGGCGCGAGGTCGAGGCGTTCTTCGCCGGCCTCGACACGGCGCTCGCCGATGACGCCAAGCTCGCGGTGTACGGGCCGTTCAACTACGGCGGCGCGTTCACCAGCGACAGCAACGCCGCGTTCGACGCCTCGCTGAAGGCGCGCGATCCGGCCATGGGCATTCGCGATTTCGAGGCGGTCGACGCACTGGCGCGCGCGATCGGCCTGCAACTGGTCACGGATGCACCGATGCCGGCCAACAACCGACTGCTGGTCTGGCACCGCGCGGCGCGCGGCGAGGCACTGGCGGACTGAGGGCAGGCGATGGCCGAGGCACTGATCAGCGGATTGAACATCCCCGCGCATGCGCTGGTCACCGGCGCCAGCAGCGGGATCGGTCTGGCGCTGGTCGAGCAACTGCTGGCGCGCGCGGATGTCGCGCAGGTGCTGGCGGTGTCGCGCAGCGCCCCGCACAACGCGCAGCTGGCCGCGCTGCAGGCGACCCACGGCGAACGCCTGCGGTTGCTGGCGGCCGACCTCACCGTGGATGCCGACCTGGCGGCGCTGGCCACCCGCGTGCGCGAGCACACCGGCGCGCTGCACCTGGTGTTCAACGCCGCCGGGCTGCTGCATGCGCCGGGGCTGCGGCCGGAGAAGTCGGTCACCCAGCTGCGCCGCGATGCGCTGGCGCAGGTGTTCGCGGTCAACGCATTCGCGCCGATCCTGCTCGCGCAGGCACTGCTACCGCTGATGCGGCATGGGCAGCCGGCGGTGCTGGCCTCGCTGTCGGCGCGGGTCGGCTCGATCGGCGACAACCGGCTGGGCGGCTGGTACGCGTACCGCGCGTCCAAAGCCGCGCACAACCAGCTGCTGCGCACGCTGGGCATCGAACTGCGGCGCACGCACCCGCAGGTGACCTGCGTGCTGCTGCACCCAGGCACGGTCGACACGCCGCTGTCGAAACCGTTCCAGCTCAACGTGCCCGCCGAAAAGCTGTTCGGGCCGCAGCACGCGGCACGGCAGCTACTTGCGGTGATCGCGTCGATGACACCTGCACGCAGCGGAAGCTTCCTGGCATGGGATGGCGAAACCATTCCCTGGTAGTGGTGGAATGAGCCCGCTGCGACGAGTGCTGCCATCCCGCGCATCCTGATCCCCGCCTCACATGCCAGCCACGGACCGTTAACCGCGGCTGCGCGAGGGTGCCTGTTCACTTCGCCGGTACGCGAGTGCCGGCCCTAGCGGAGCATCACGATGACCAACCAGAGCGAATTTCGGGGCACGCACCGCGACAGTACGACCGGTTCCCACGCGGTCGGCACCGCCGTGGGCGGCGTGGCCGGTGGCGCCGCCGCCGGCGCGATCGCCGGCACCATGTTCGGCCCGATCGGCACGCTGATCGGCGCCGGTGTCGGCGTGGTGGCAGGCGCGGTGATCGGCAGGGGCGTGGCCGAACGCGTCGATCCCACCGGTGAGAACGAGTACTGGCGCCACGCCTACCAGACCCGTCCGTACGCGAAGCACGAATACGACTTCGACCGCGACTATTCCGTCGCCTACGGATACGGCCTGGATGCACGCGAGAAGTATGGGGCGACGTCGTTCGACCAGATCGAACCGGATCTGCGCAAGGAGTGGGACAACGCGCGCGGCCAGTCGCGGCTCAGCTGGGACGAGGCGCGGCCGGCAGTGCTCGATGCGTTCAGCCGTGCCGACCGCACCCACAAGACATACCAGCAAAGCGATCGCCATTTCCAGTCGCGCTTCGGCGAATGCACCTACGCCGACAAGCACGAATCGTTCGACGACTACCGCCCCGCGTACCGCTATGGCGTGCTGTCGCGCACGCGCTACGGCAAGCGCGAATGGGACGAGGAACTGGAGCGCGAACTGCACCGCGACTGGGAGCACAACCGCGGCAACTCGACGCTGAGCTGGGAGCGCGCGCGCCTGGGCGTGCGCGAGGCGTTCACGTCGCCCCTCATCGTCGACTACAACTCCCCGTACGACGACAAGTCCGACTACAACGAGAGCGGCCCCGCGAACCAGGGCCTGTTCCGGGTCGGCTGACCTCGCGCGCGATACCCCCGGTGACCACGGGTTCGAAGGCACCGTGCCCTCCGGGGCGGTGTCGTCGCGTCGGGCGCACTCACTGATCACGGACCCGCGACTGCGATTGCGATCATGGGCCCGGCCCGCGGGAGCCCGCGGTTGTCGGTGCCCGGGTCCTTGGCCGCCCGGGTCCGGGGTGCGGATGCCGCGCCGGTAGAATGCGCGGCATGAACGACACCAGCTCCGATTTCGACCGCGTCCGCGACTACCTCACCGGCCTGCAGGACCGGATCTGCGACGCGATCGAGGGCGCCGACCAGGGCGCGCGCTTCGTCGAAGACCTGTGGACCCGCGAGGAAGGCGGGGGCGGTCGCACCCGGGTGCTGCGCGGGGGCGAGGTGTTCGAGCAGGCCGGGGTCGGCTTCTCCGACGTCTCGGGTACCACGCTGCCGCCGTCGGCCAGCGCGGCGCGGCCGGAGCTTGCCGGCGCCTCGTGGCGCGCGGTCGGGGTCTCGCTGGTGCTGCACCCCAACAACCCCTACCTGCCGACCACCCACGCCAACGTGCGCCACTTCCGTGCGGTGCGCGACGGGCAGACGGTGGCATGGTGGTTCGGCGGTGGCTTCGACCTGACCCCGTTCTATCCGTTCGACGAGGACGTGCTGCACTGGCACCGCACCGCCCGCGCGCTGTGCGAGCCGTACGGCGGCGCGGCGCGTTACGAGGCGCACAAGCGCTGGTGCGACGATTACTTCGTGCTGCGCCACCGCGGCGAGACGCGCGGCGTCGGCGGGTTGTTCTTCGATGACCTGCACGAGGACTTCGAGCGCGACTTCGCCTACCAGCGCGCGGTCGGCGACGGCTTCCTGGATGCCTACCTGCCGCTGGTGGCGCGCCGCCGCGACCTGCCGTTCGGCGAGCGCGAGCGCCAGTTCCAGCTGTACCGGCGTGGGCGCTACGTCGAATTCAACCTGGTCTACGACCGCGGCACGCTGTTCGGGCTGCAGTCGGGCGGGCGCACCGAATCGATCCTGATGAGCCTGCCGCCGCTGGTGCGCTGGGAATACGGCTACCAGCCCGCGGCCCACAGCGAAGAGGCGCGCCTGGCGGACTACCTGCGTCCGCGCGACTGGCTCGCGGAACTGGCCTAGCCATAGCGGACTGCACGCATCGACCGGGCTGCAGGCGGCAGGCACTGCGGCGCTGCACGGGCGGCCGCCACGCGGGCATAAAAAAGCCCCGCAGGCAGGGGGGGCCGGCGGGGCTGGTGGAGCAGGACCTGGGGAGGGGCCTTTGCTCCTGATCTACTCCAGGGGAGGGAGAGATCTGCGACAGACGTTGCATCTGTCGAGGGCTATATCAACATTTTGAACATTGATGGATCGTGAAGACCGGAGTGAAATATTCTCGCGATTCAGCCGTAATTCACCCGCCGAATTTCGGCTAACGCGCCCTTAACATTCCCCGTTCAGTGGGCCTCGTCCCAGTTGTCGCCAACGCCGCAGTCGACCACCAGCGGCACCCGCAACTCGGCCGCGGCCGCCATGCGCGCGGTGACCTCCGGCAGCAGCGTCTCGACGAACCCTTCGTCGGCCTCGAACACCAGCTCATCGTGCACCTGCAGCACCATCATCGCCCGCTCGGCGTGGTCCTCCAGCCACTGGTGGATCGTGATCATTGCCCGCTTGATGATGTCGGCCGCGGTCCCCTGCATCGGCGCATTGATCGCCGCGCGCTCCGCGCCCGCGCGCAGGCCCTGGTTGCGCGCGGCGATGTTGTCCAGGTACAGCCGGCGGCCGAACACGGTTTCCACGTAGCCGCGGTCGCGGGCCTGCTGCCGCGTGCGGTCCATGAAGTCGCGCACGCCGGGGTAGCGGTTGAAGTACAGCGCGATGTAATCCTGCGCCTCGCCGCGGCCAATGCCGAGCTGCTTGGCCAGCCCGAACGCGCTCATGCCGTACATCAGCCCGAAGTTGATCGCCTTGGCCGCGCGCCGCTCGTGGGGCTCGACCGTCTCCAGGGTCTTGCCGAACACCTCGGCCGCGGTCGCCTTGTGGATGTCGGCGCCGGACGCGAACGCGCGCAGCAGCGCCGGGTCCTGGGACAGGTGCGCCATGATCCGCAGTTCGATCTGCGAGTAATCGCAGGCGACGATCTTGCGCCCGGGCGGGGCCACGAACGCGGTGCGGATGCGGCGGCCGTCCTCGGTGCGGATCGGGATGTTCTGCAGGTTCGGGTCGCTGGAGGCCAGCCGCCCGGTCGCGGCGCCGGCCTGGTGGTAGCTGGTGTGCACGCGGCCGGTGTCGCGGTTGACCATCGTCGGCAGCTTCTCGGTGTAGGTGCTGCGCAGCTTGGCCAGGCTGCGGTAATCCAGGATCACCCGCGGCAGCTCGTGCTGGTCGGCGATCGCCTCCAGTGCCTCCTCGTTCGCCGACGGCTGCCCGCTGGGCGTCTTCACCAGCGCCGGCAGCTGGAGTTCCTCGAACAGCAGCGCACACACCTGCTTGGGCGAGTCCAGGTTGAAGGTGCGCCCGGCCAGTTCGGTGGCGCGCTGCTGCAGCGCGAGCATGCGCCGGCCGAGGTCGGCCGACTGCCGGCGCAGCTCGTCCATGTCGATCATCACGCCGTTGGCCTCGATGCGCTCCAGCACCGGCACCAGCGGGATCTCGATCTCGCGGTACACGCGCAGCAGGCTCGGCTCGGCCGCCAGCTTCGGCGCGAGCACGCGGTGCAGGCGCAGGGTGATGTCGCTGTCCTCGGCCGCGTAGCGGGTGGCATCGTCGATCGCGACCTGCGAGAACGCGATCTGCTTGGCGCCCTTGCCGGCGACGTCGGTGTAGCTGATGGTCTGGTAACCCAGGTAGCGCAGCGCCAGCGAGTCCATGTCGTGGCGGCTGGCGGTGGCGTTGAGCACGAAGCTCTCCAGCATCGTGTCGTCGCTGTAGCCGCGCAGGTCGACGCCGTGGCAGCGCATCACGTGCAGGTCGTACTTGCCGTGCTGGCCGATCTTGCGGATCGCCGGATCGGCCAGCACTGCGCGCAGCGCGTCCAGCACCGTGGCCCGGTCCAGTTGCGCTGGCGCGCCGGGATAGTCGTGGCCGAACGGGATGTAGCAGGCGCGGCCGGGCTCGACCGCGAAGCTCAGCCCGATCAGGTTGGCGCACAACGCGTCCAGCGAGTCGGTCTCCACGTCGAACGCGAATTCCGCGGCCGCCTGCAGCCGGGCGATCCAGCCATCGAGCTGCTCGCCGGTCAGCACGGTCTCGTATTCGCCGGCCACCGCCATCGCCGGGTCGAGCCCGTCCACGACCGGCGCGGCACTGCGCGCGTAGCCGGCGGCGGTGTTGCGCAGGCCGGGCTTGTCGCCATTGCCGGCGCCGACGCCCACGCCGTCCTCCAGGTCGCGCAGCGCCTGGCGGAAGCCGTAGCGCGCGTACAGCGTGCGCAGCGTGGCGACGTCGCGCTCGCGCAGCCCGAGCTGCTCGGGCGTCTGCTGCAGCGGCACGTCGGTGCGGATCGTGGCCAGCTCGCGGTTGAGCGGCAGCCGCGGCAGCACTTCACGCAGGTTGTCGCCGATCTTGCCGCCGATTTCCTCGTGGTGGGCGATCACGCCATCCAGCGTGCCGTAGGCGCCGAGCCACTTGGCCGCGGTCTTGGGCCCGCACTTGGACACCCCGATGATGTTGTCGATGCTGTCGCCCATCAGCGCGAGGAAGTCGACGATCTGTTCCGGGCGCACTCCGAACTTGGCCACCACCGTGTCGCTGGAATCCAGCCGGCTGCCGCTCATGGTGTTGACCAGCGCGATGCCCGGGCCGCGGCTGCCATCCCCGGCGAGCGCCGGATCGCGCACCAGCTGGGCGAAATCCTTGTCGCTGGTGGAGATGGTGACGTCGATGCCGGCGGTGGCCGCCTGCAATGCGAGCGTGCCGATCACGTCGTCGGCCTCGACCCCGTCCACGCGCAGGATGTCGATCCCCAGCGCCTGCACGATGTCGCACATCGGCTGCACCTGCGCGCGCAGCTCGTCGGGCATCGGCGGTCGGTGCGCCTTGTACTGCGGGTCGAGCTCCTCGCGGAAGGTCGGACCCTTGGCATCGACCACGTAGGCGATGAAATCGGGGCGCTCGGCCAGCGTCGCGCGCAGCATGTTGACCACGCCGAACAGCGCGCCGGTGGGCTCGCCGGCGTCGTTGGTCAGGGGGGGCAGGGCGTGGAACGCGCGGTACAGGTAGCTGGAGCCGTCGATCAACACGAGTCTTTTCATGTGCCAATTCTACGCCGGCGGTCGCCGACGGTCCCCGGTGCGCGGACGCGGCCGCTTCACATCGCGGCGGCGTATCCTGAGCGCTCGCGACCTGGAGAACGCCATGCGCACCGCCGTTTCCGCCTCCCTCCTGCTGGCGCTTGCGCTGGCGATCGCCGCCGCGTCCGGCTGCGCCACCTTCGCCGCCGATCCCACTGCGGACCTGCAGAACCCGGACGTGTTCACGCGCACCGAGGCCAACGGCGACGTCATCACCGAGTACCGCGTGGCCGGCCGGCTGCAGGTGGTCAAGGTGGCCCCGGCGCGCGGCCCGACCTACTACCTGATGGACCGCGATGGCGACGGCCGCCCCGACGACGGCGCCCCGGTCTCGCCGGTGTACTGGAAGCTGTTCGAGTGGAACTGATCGCCTGACGGTTCGCGCCCGGTTTCAGTGGCTGGGCCGCGGCACGTGGTCCAGCGCACCCGGCCGCCCGACCGCGAAGCCCTGGGCACCATCCACGCCCATTTCCCGCACCGCCTCCAGGGTCGCATCGTCCTCGACGAACCCGGCGATCGTGCGCACGTTCATCAGGTGGCCGATGCGGTTGATCGACTCGACCATGGCGTGGTGGACCGGATCGTCGACGATGCCCTGGATCAGCGAGCCGTTGATCTTCAGGAAGTCGAAGCGGAGGTCGCGCAGGCGCAGGTAGCCGAACGACGACATGCCGCTGCCGAAGTCGTCGATCGCGAAGCTGCAGCCGAGCGCGCGCACCTGGTCGATCATCTCGATCGTGCGGTTGAGGTTGACGATCGCGACGCTCTCGCTGATCTCGAAGCACAACCGCTCCGCCGGCACGCCGAAGCTGCGCAACTGGGCGGCGATGAAACCGGGAAAGCCTTCGTCGAGCAACGAGGCGATCGAGAGGTTGATCGAGTGCAACCGCCGGTCCTGCGGGTCATCGGCCAGATGCCGCGCCACCGCCGTCACCACCCAGCGGTCCAGTGCCGGCGTCAGCTGATAGCGCTCGGCCGCTGGCAGGAACGCCCGCGGCGGCACGATCATGCCCTCCGACGCGCGTAGCCGCAGCAGCACTTCCACGTGGCCGTGGGCATCGGCGCCGTCGTCGCCGTTCTGCAGCCGGATGATCGGCTGGCTGAACAGGAACAGCCGCTGCTCGTGCAGCGCCGCCTTGATCTCCGTCTTCCACTCCTGTTCGGTGTGCTGCTGCCCGCGCATGTGTTCACCGGGCTCGTACACATGGACCCGGTTGCGCCCGCGCGCCTTGGCCACGTAACAGGCCTCGTCGGCGTGGCTGAGGACGTCGTTGAGGCTCCAGGAGTCGTCGACGAAATGGACCAGGCCGATGCTCACGCCGACGTTGAACGAGCGGTCCTTCCACACGAAATGGAAGCGCTCGACCGTGGCCCGCAGTTTTCCGGCGACCAGCTCGGCCTGCTCGAGGGTGCAGTTTTCCAGCAGCACCCCGAATTCGTCGCCGCCGAGCCGGGCGAGCATGTCGGTCTCGCGCAGGTGCTCTTTCAGCAGCACCGAGAGCTGGCGCAGCAGTTCGTCGCCGGCGAGGTGGCCGGCGCTGTCGTTGACCACCTTGAACTGGTCCAGGTCGAGGTACAGCAGGGCATGGCCGCTGCCACTCTCGGGCGCGGTGCGCACGGCGTGACCGATGCGGCGCTCGATCGCGCGCCGGTTGGCCAGGCCGGTCAGGGGGTCATGGGTGGCCTGGTGATCGAGCTCGGCCGCGGCGCGGCGGGCGAGGGTGACGTTGCGGAACGCGAACACCGTGCCGGCGACCGAGCGGTCGTCGGCGAGGATCGGTGCGAACGTGCCCTCGATCGAGATCTCGTGGCCATCGCGGCGGACCAGCAGGGTGCGCGCGGTGAGCGGGTTGTCGGCGAAGCCGAGCCGGTCCAGCTGGGGCACGACGAAATTCTGTCCATCCTCGTCCTTCAGCGAAACCACCTGGGTCAGGCGTTTCCCAGCGGCATCGGCCAGGCTCCAGCCGGTGAGGTGCTCGGCCACCGCGTTCATGAAGGTGATGTTTCCGGTGAGGTCGGCGGTGACCACGCCATCGCCGATCGAGCGCAGCGTCAGTTGCGCGTGCTGGTCGCTGTCGACGCGGCGGATCGACGACCTCAGCCGGTCCAGGTCCTGCTGCAACTGCGGCGCCAGCAGGATGGTGGAAATCTGCCGTGCCAGCAGCTGCAGCCGCAGCACCTGCTCCCCGGTCAACGTGTGCGGGACGCGATCTAGCACGCTCAGCACCCCGAGCCGGCGCCCGCCATGGGTGACCAGCGCCGCCTCGGCGCAGAAGCGGATGCGCAGCCCGGCCCGCACGGCCTCATGCTGGACGAAGCGCGGGTCCGCGCGCAGGTCCGGCACCAGCACCGCGTCGCCGTCGTGGGCCAACGCGGTGACCGCGGCCACCGCCGGCGCGATCTCGTCGTCGGGGGAGCCCGACCATGCCAGCACCAGCGGACTGCACTGCTCCGCCGGGTCCAGCAGGGTCACCAGCCCCCAGCGGGCATCGCAGATCTGCGCGGCCAGCGCGGCCAGGTCGTTGAACTCCCAGTCGCTGTACGGGTCGTGCGACGCGGGATCGCCATACTGTCCCGCGCGTGGGCGTGAGATCGCAGCGGGAGGGCGGCTGTTGTGGGAGATATCGACCATCGCGAAGAAACTAGCGGCCATGCATGCAAAGCCAGGTGAGCCCGGCCCGGAGATCGGTCACATTTCCGGCCACGGATGTGGCGGCCGGCACCGCGGCGGCCTGCGCGGCCTCCCGAGGCATTACGTCGATGGGTCGCTCGCGTTGAACCCGCTGCACGTGATCGCTCCGCCCGCCCTGATCGCTCCATCACCGGCTGCAAACCGCAGGGAGATAGTCCAGCAAACGCCGGCAGCGGGGTTTTGCGGCCGCACGCGACACCGCCGTGACCGAAGTGCAAGGCGCTCAACGATCGGTCCGGCAGCAGGCTCAGGCCGGCAGCAGGTTCGCGTACGCCAGCACCAGCCACTTGCTGCCGGCATCGTCGAAGTTCACCTGCACCCGCGCGTGCGCGCCGCTGCCCTCGAAGTCGATCACCGTGCCGGTGCCGAACGTGGCGTGGCGCACGCTGGCGCCCAGTGGCAGCGGTGACACCTCGATCGCGGCGTGGCCGAAGTTGCGCCGCGGCTGGGAATTGAACACCGGCCGCGACAGCTGCACCTTCGGGCGCACCTCGTGCAGCAGCGCCGGTGGGATCTCGCGCAGGAACCGCGACGGCACCCCGTACATGTCCTGGCCGTGGATGCGGCGCGACTCGGCATAGCTCAGCACCAGCTTCTCGCGGGCGCGGGTGATGCCGACATACGCCAGCCGCCGCTCCTCCTCCAGCCTGCCGGACTCCTCGGTCGAGCGCGCGCTCGGGAACAGGCCTTCCTCGAGCCCGCCGAGGAACACCAGCGGGAACTCCAGGCCCTTGGCGCTGTGCAGGGTCATCAGCTGGACGCCGTCCTCGCCGGCCTGGGCCTGGCCCTCGCCGGCCTCCAGCGAGGCGTAGCTGAGGAACGCGATCAGCTCCGGCATCGCCGCGGCCTCCTCGTCGTCGCCGACCACGAAGCGCGAGGCCACCGACACCAGTTCGTCGAGGTTGTCGGTGCGCGAGTCCAGCTGCCCGCGCGACTCGTTGGCGTAGTGCTCGCGCAGGCCGGAGCGCGCCAGCACGTGGTCGATCTTCTCCGGCAGCGGCATCGGCGCGAGTTCGCCGTGCAGCGTGTCGACCAGGTGGACGAAGCCGGCGATCGCATTGCGCGCGCGCGCGGCCAGGCCGTTCTCCGCGCAGACCCGCATCGCGGCATCCCACAGCGGCACGCTGTCCGCGCGTGCCCGCCGGCGCACCTCGTCCAGGGTGCGTTCGCCGATCCCGCGCGTGGGCGTGTTGACCGCGCGCTCGAACGCGGCGTCATCGAAGCGGTTGCCGATCAGGCGCAGGTAGGCCAGCGTGTCCTTGATCTCGGCGCGCTCGAAGAAGCGCTGGCCGCCGTAGACGCGATACGGCACCTGGGCTGCGAGCAGCATCTCCTCGAACGCGCGCGATTGCGCGTTGCTGCGGTACAGGATCGCGACGTCGCCGTAGCTGCCGCCATCGCGCACCCACTGGCCGGCACGCTCGACCACGAAGCGGGCCTCGTCCATTTCGTTGTACGCCGCGTACAGGTCGATGGTCTCGCCGGTGCCGGTGTCGGTCCACAGGTTCTTGCCGAGGCGGTCGGGGTTGTGCGCGATGACCGCGTTCGCCGCCTCCAGGATGTTGGCGCTGGAACGGTAGTTCTGCTCCAGGCGGATGGTCTGCGCCGAGCCGAAATCCTTGAGAAAGCGCTGCACGTTCTCGACCTTGGCGCCGCGCCAGCCGTAGATCGCCTGGTCGTCGTCGCCGACCACGAACACGTGGCCGCTGTCGCCGGCGAGCAGGCGCACGAAGCCGTACTGGATCGCATTGGTGTCCTGGAACTCGTCGACCAGGATCTCGAGGAAGCGGTGGCGGTAGTGGCTCAGCAGCGCCGGGGTGTCGCGCAACAGTTCGTGCGCGCGCAGCAGCAGTTCGGCGAAGTCGACCAGACCGGCGCGGTCGCAGCGCTCCTGGTAGGCGGCATAGGCCTGGCGCATGGTGTCGGCCCAGTCGTCGCCGCCGCCCTGCAGGTGCTGCGGACGCCGGCCCTCGTCCTTCTGAGCGTTGATCCACCACGCGATCTGCCTCGGCGGAAAGCGGGTGTCGTCCAGTTCCAGCGACTGCACGACCCGCTTGACCAGTCGCAGCTGGTCGTCCGAGTCGAGCACCTGGAAGCCTTCCGGCAGCTTCGCTTCCTGCCAGTGCAG
>DATHRJ010000071.1:0-2081 GCA_035465455.1 Lysobacter sp. | reverse complement strand
CGTCGAGGTGACGCCCGTGCCCATCGTGCCGGCGAAACCGCCCGGCACGTTGTTGTAGATCACCGTCGCCACGCCGCCGCCGGCGGCCGCGTTGTTGACCTTGTCGGCGAACGCGATGACGCCGCGCTCGCACATCACCACCTTGCCCGCCCAGCTGCCGACGCTGTCGCACAGGCCGCCATTGACCATCGCGCCACTGGCACTGGACTGCTGGGTGCCCTCGATGGCCCCCACGATGAAGCCGCTGCCGCCGACCGTCAGCGCCGCTTCCTGCATCGGGTAGGTGCTGAGCACGCCGACGCCGGGTGCGGCGATCTCGACCTGGCTGGTGAACTGCGAGAAGCTCGCGACGACGTTGCTGCTGTCGACCGCGGCCACCGACATCACCGCGTCGTACGAGGCCGGATAGCTGTGGCGACGATTGCCGTCGTTGCCGGCCGCGGCGATGCTGAGCACGCCGTTGCCGTTGAGCGCGGCGAACGTGTTGTTCTCGGTCGTGCTGCTGAACGATCCACCCAGGCTCATGCTGATGATCCTGGCACCGGCCGCTTCGCAGCGGTTGGCCGCATCGACCAGGGTCGAGCTGTAGCTCCAGGCGCAGGTCGAGCCGTCGAACACCTTGACGATGTGCAGCGAAACCTTGCCCGGGCTGACGCCGACGACGCCGGCGGTGTTGTTGGCCGCCGCGATCGTGCCGGCGACATGCGTGCCGTGGCCGCAGGTGTCGTTGTTCCAGCTCTGCCCCGCGCTGGCGTAGCCGGTCATCGCGATGCCGGCGAAGTCTTCGTGGTCGGCCTTGATGCCCGAGTCGATCACGCACACCTTGATGCCGCTGCCATCGGCGCCGACGCCCCAGGCCTGCGGCGCCTGCACGCTGTTGATGCCGTACGGCGTGGTCTGCCCGCTTGCATAACGCGGCGCATCCAGCTCGATGTATTCGATGTCCTTGCGGTTGCGCAGGCCCTGCAGCGCCTGCGGCGGCAGCGTCACCGCGAACACGCCCTGCTTCTCAAGCTGGGTGTGGACCTTGCCGCCGGCGCCACGCAGCGCGGCCTCGACCTGCGCCGATGCGCCGGACTTGTACTTGACCATGACCCGGTTCGGATCAGGCTGGGCGGCAAACGCCGCCGACGATAACGACAGTGCCAGTGCGGCGCCCAGCGCCACCACGAGTTTCTGCTGTTTCATGTAGTTTTTCCCCGGTTTTGGTGCCCGGCCAGTCGTGGCCCGGCGAATCGAAATGCACGTACCTGCGTCATCGCGCGAACCTTCCCACTTCCGCGCGATCACCCGATCCTAACAGTGATATCGATCACAAATGCGGTGCAACGCACCATTTCACCTTGGCCCGGGTCACGAAATACCTGCTAGGGCGGACCGCCCGGGCGCCCTCCATAAGCTCGGCAATCCGGCCGCAGGTCGTACTGCCGCGTGAGCATCCGGCCGTGCGAAGTCGGTTGCGGCGCCGAGACCATCATGCCCATGGCACCGCGCCGAGACGAACCGTGGCAACCGCCATGCGACAGCTGCGTTGCATGCCCGAATCGCGGTGGCAGGGGAACATCGCGCGACCACGTCACGCGCAGGATCCGCACAGGCGCGCTGCGCAAGAGCGCCACGCGCGGGCATCCACGCAGTGAATGCCCGGCCCGGCGAGGGGCCATGCGGGCGAAGCAAGTCGCGCGGCAACGTCCATGCAGGGTTCTCCGCGGGTCGTGAACGCATCGTCCATCACCCCGGAAGCACCTGGCAGGTCGGCCCGTCAGAGAATGTAGCGACTCAGGTCCGGATCCTGCACCAGCTCGCCCAGGTGCCGGTCGACATACTCACCGTCGATGCGGACCGCCTGCCCTTCGCGGTCGGGTGCCTCGAAGCTCAGCGTGTCGAGCAGGCGCTCGAGCACGGTGTGCAGGCGTCGGGCGCCGATGTTCTCCTGGCGCTCGTTGACCATGGCAGCGATCTCGGCCAGGCGCTCGACGCCATCATCGGTGAACTCCAGCGCGACGCCCTCGGTCCTGAGCAGCTCGCGGTACTGCAGGGTCAGCGACGCCTTGGGCTCGGTGAGGATGCGGACGAAATCG
>DATHRJ010000070.1:0-3716 GCA_035465455.1 Lysobacter sp. | reverse complement strand
CCGAGTGCCCTCCCCCGAGCGGCATCGGTGGCCAGAGCCTCGCCAAATCTGGGAACCCCAAGAGGTACGCAACCGATGTCGTTCCAGGACAAGGTCCTCAGGATGAACAGACGCGCCACGGTAGCGCGTTGCCGCCGGTTGGGTATGTCCATCGGCCGGTGCCGGCCGGGCGCGCCCGGTAGAATGCCGGTCCCCTGCTCGTGGTGCCTGCTGCAATGAGTGCCGAATCCGATCCCGCGCTCGACACGCTGTTGCTGCCGTTCGACGAAGGCCTGCTGCCATGGCCCGACGGCGGCGCCGCGTTCCTGCGCGCCCGCGACGGCGCCGCACTGCACCGGCAGCCGCGTCCGGGCCTGGTGTGCGAACAGAGCTTCAAGCCCGATGCCGAAGCCCTGCAGCGCGCGGGGTTCGAACTGCTCGATCCCGACACCGCCGACGCCGGCACCCGGCGCTACCCGCTGGTGCTGGTGCTGCCGCCGCGGCAGCGCGACGAGGCGCGCGCGTTGCTGGCGCGCGCGCTGGCGATGACCGCGCCTGGTGGCCGGGTGATCGCCAGCGTCGCCAACACCGAAGGTGCGCGCTCGGCCGAGGAGGACCTGCGCAAGCTCGCCGGCGCCGTCGGCCACGTCAGCAAGCACAAGTGCCGCGTGTTCTGGACCGCGCCGATGCCCGAGGTCGCCGATCCGGCGCAGGATGCGCTGGCGGCGCAGTGGCGCGCGCTCGACGCGGTGCGCCCGATCGGCGACGGCCGCTTCGTCAGCCGCCCCGGCGTGTTCGCCTGGGACCGCATCGACCCGGCATCGCGCCTGCTGGCCGAGCACCTGCCGGGCAACCTCGCCGGCCACGCCGCCGACCTGGGTGCCGGCTTCGGCTACCTGTCGGTGGAACTGCTCGCGCGCTGCCCCGGCATCCATTCGCTCGACCTGTTCGAGGCCGAAGGCCGCGCGCTCGATCTGGCCCGGCGCAACCTCGCCGCGGAAGCTTCGCGCGCGCGGCTGGGCTTCCACTGGCACGACGTCACCGCCGGGCTGCCGCAGCAGTACGACGTGATCATCAGCAATCCGCCGTTCCACACCCAGAGCCGCGCCGACCGCCCGGACATCGGTCGCCGCTTCATCGCGGTCGCGGCCGAGGCCCTCAAGCCCGGCGGCCGGTTGTGGCTGGTCGCCAACCGCCACTTGCCGTACGAGGCGGTGCTGACCAGCAGCTTCGGCAGCGTTCGCACGGCCGCGCAGCGCGATGGCTTCAAGATCATCGAGGCGGTCAAGGCGATGCCGGTCAAGCCCGAACGCGCGCCCAAGCCGTTCGACCGGGTCGCCGAGCGCAACCGGCACCGCTGAGGCCTCGATGAAACTGGTCAAGCTGATCGCCAACCTCGGCTACGGCAGCCGCAAGCAGGTCACCGCGATGTTCCGCGAAGGCCGGGTCACCGACGCGGCCGGCGAGGTGCTGTACGCCGACGACAAGGTCGCGCACGCCGACATCCGCCTCGACGGCGAGCCGCTCGATCCGCCCGCCGGGCTGGTGCTGATGCTGCACAAGCCGGTCGGCTACACCTGCTCGACCAAGGACAGCGGCCGCGTCGTCTACGACCTGCTGCCCGCCCGCTACCGGCTGCGCTCGCCGTCGCTGTCGACCGTCGGCCGGCTCGACCGCGACACCAGCGGCCTGCTGCTGATGACCGACGACGGCCAGTTGCTGCACCGCATCGTCTCGCCGAAGGCGAAACTGTCCAAGGTCTACGAAGCCACGCTCGCCAGTGATCTTCGCGGCGACGAGGCCGCGACCTTCGCCAGCGGCTCGCTGCTGCTGGAGTCGGAGAACACGCCACTGGCGCCGGCGATGATGGAGGCGGTCGCCCCGCGCCACGCCCGGCTGACACTCACCGAAGGCCGCTACCATCAGGTGCGGCGCATGTTCGCCGCGGTGGGAAACCACGTCGAGGCCCTGCACCGCAGCCGCATCGGTGGGCTGGAGCTGGATGGCCTGGCGGCGGGCGAATGGCGCATGCTGGATGCGGCGGATATCGCGCGGTTGTTCGGCGGCTGAAGTTCGACCGTGGCGTCGCCACGGCAAGGTCAGGACGGCTGCAAGTCGAACCCTCCGGTGGTGTCCTCGGCAACCCCGGGTTTTCGCTACCGGCGTAACCATCTGCCACCCCCGGACGAACACTCCTGATGTGAGGCGATGCCGTGTTTGCCGCGGCGGTCTCGCGCCCACCCTCTATCAGGAGCAGTCCCATGACCACTCACACCCGCACCATGCTTCCCGCCTTCGCGTTGGCCGCTGCACTGGGCTCCGCGCTGGCCATGACCGCCCCCGCCCAGGCGGGCGAGAAAGGCGCCGACATGGAGAAGTGCTACGGCGTCTCCCTGGCCGGCAAGAACGACTGCGCCGCCGGTCCGGGCACCACCTGCGCGGGCACTTCCAAGCGCGACTATCAGGCCAATGCCTGGAAGCACGTTCCGGCCGGCACCTGCGTAACCATCGAGTCGCCGACCTCCCCAACCGGCCACGGTCAGCTCAAGGCCTTTGAGCCCAAGCCCGCCGCTGGCAAGTCCAGCTAGGCGGCGTTGCTGCGCTCCGGGAGCCAGGTCGATGATTTGCCCCACTCACTTCCCCCCGACCACGGGTCTCCCGGCCGGCACCGGCCTGCCTCGGCGGGCCGGTATCGGTTTCAAGTCCGCGCACTTCGATGATCTGCAGCACGATCCCGATCCACCCGCATTCATCGAGGTCCACGCCGAGAACTACATGGGTGCCGGTGGCCTGCCGCACGCCCAGCTCACCGCGATCCGTGAGTCGCTGCCGATCTCGCTGCACGGGGTCGGGCTGTCGATCGGTGCCACCGCGGCGCTCGACCCGGCCCACCTCGGCCGGCTCGAGGCGCTCGTGAACCGCTACCAGCCGGCCGCGTTTTCCGAGCACCTGGCGTGGTCGTCCCATGGCGGCACCTTCTTCAACGATCTGCTGCCGCTGAGCTATGACGCCGCGACCCAGCAGCGTGTCTGCGAGCACATCGACCAGGTCCAGCAGCGGCTGCGGCGGCGTCTGCTGCTGGAGAACCCCAGCACCTATTTCGAGTTCGCGGGCAGCACGTTCAGCGAGCCGGAGTTCATCGCCGCGGTGGTGCGGCGCACCGGCTGCGGACTGCTGCTGGACGTCAACAACGTCCATGTGTCGTGCCACAACAACGGCCACGATTCGCTGGCCTATCTTGCGGCGCTGCCGCTGTCCGCCGTTGCCCAGATCCATCTGGCCGGACATGCACGGGAACGGTTCGACGATGGGAGCTCGCTGCTGATCGACAACCACGGGTCGCCGGTTTCCGACCCGGTCTGGCAGCTGTACGCACACGTGGTGGCAACGACGGGGTCGCTGCCGACACTGATCGAATGGGATACCGATGTGCCCGCCTACGCGACCCTGCGTGGGCAGGCGCGGATCGCCGACGAGGTGGCGATGCGCGCGCAAATGGCGGCGCCGGAGCGGGCCGCATGACCGCCGCCGCGTACCAGCGTGAGTTCCCGGCCGCGTTGCGTGATCCGGCCTGCCCGGCGCAGGACTCCGTGCGCTGCGGCACGCTGCGTGATCGCGCGCGACGGTTCGTGCTGCATCGCAACAACTTCGTGGCGAGCCTGGTCGATGCGCTCGCGGCCAGCTTCCCTGTTACCCAGGCGCTGGTGGGTGAGGGGTTTTTCGCGGCGATGGCGCGG
>DATHRJ010000069.1:0-18711 GCA_035465455.1 Lysobacter sp. | reverse complement strand
CGCAGGATCATGCCGAAGGCGTGGGTTTCCATGCCTTCCTGCAGTGGCTCGCGGCGCACGGGCTGGACCAGGCGCAGCAGCAGGCGCGCGCGGCCGGCATGCCGATCGGCCTGATCGCGGACCTTGCGATCGGGTCGGATCCCAATGGCAGCCACGTCTGGTCGCGCCAGCACGAGAGTCTGGTCGGGGTGTCCGTCGGCGCGCCACCGGATCCGCTGGCGATGCAAGGACAGAGTTGGGGACTGGCGGCGCTGTCGCCGCGGGCGATGCGCGACAGCGGCTTCCGCGCGTTCATCGAACTGCTGCGCGCCACCATGGGCCATGCCGGCGGGATCCGCATCGACCACGTCATGGGACTGATGCGGTTATGGCTGGTGCCCGACGGTTGCTCGCCATTGGACGGGGCCTATCTCGCCTATCCGAAGCAGGACCTGCTGCGACTGGTCGCGCTGGAGTCGTGGCGCCACCGCTGCCTGGTGATCGGCGAGGACCTGGGCACGGTGCCGCGTGGGTTCAGTGCCACCCTCGCCGACGCCGACGTGCTGGGCTTGAGCGTGCTGTGGTTCGAGCGCGACCGGCGCGGCGGCTTCCTGCCGGCGCATGCTTGGCGCAGGCAGTCGGTGGCGATGACCACCACCCATGACCTGCCGACCGTCGCCGGCTGGTGGCTCGGGCATGACATCGAGGTGCGCCAGCGGCTCGGCCTGCTTGGCGGCGATGCCGATGTCCGCAAGCAGCAGGCGCAACGCGAGTCAGACCGCAATGCGCTGTGGGCAACCCTGCATGCCGACGTCCACCCTCCACCGCCGCGACCCGACAGCGGCCATACAGCCGGGTTCGTCGAGGCGGCGATCAGCCATGTCGCCCGCACCCCGACCGCGCTGGCGCTGGTGCCGGTGGAGGACGTACTCGGGCTCACGGATGCACCCAACGTGCCGGGCACCAGCGACGAGCATCCCAACTGGCGACGGCGGCTGCCGGCCGACATCGACACACTGCTCGATGCCACGCCGGCGCGCACGCGCTTGCAAGCGCTCGACGACGCGCGAAGGTCGGTTCCGTGAGCAGCGTGCCAAATCCGCCGCGCGCGACCGTACGCCTGCAGTTCCACCGCGATTTCACCTTGGACGATGCTCGGGTCTCCGTGCCCTATTACGCGGCGCTGGGCATCAGCCACGTCTATGCCTCGCCACTGCTCGCCGCACGCGCCGGCTCGGGTCACGGCTACGACGTCGTCGACCCGACCCGCATCAATCCCGAACTCGGCGGCCTCCACGCGCTGCGCGACCTGGTCACCGCACTGCGCGCGCACGGAATGGGGCTGATCCTCGACATCGTGCCCAACCACATGGCCGCAAGCGTCCAGAATCCATGGTGGCGCGAGGTACTGGAGTGGGGTCGCGACAGCCGTCATGCGACGACCTTCGACATCCACTGGGAGACACCCGACCCGGAGCTGCACGGTCGGGTGCTGCTCCCCGTACTGGAACGCCCGCTCGATACGGTCCTCAGCGCCGGCGACATCGCCCTGCGCCATGAGCGCGATGATGGCCGCCTCGACGTGGCCGTCGGCGCACAGCGGTTTCCGCTTGCGGCCAGTGCGTATGCGCAGGTGCTCGGCACGAGTGGCCTGACCGCGCTCGCCAGGGAGTTCGCTGCGGCGTCTCCCGGCCCGCAGTTCGAGCGTGCACTGGCGGCGCTTCGCGAGTGCGCGCAGACACCTACCGGGCGCGAGGCGATCGATCACGTACTGGCGCGATACTCGCCTGCATCGGCCGCGGGTCGGGAGCATCTTGAAAAGCTGCTTGCGCGTCAGCCGTACCTGCTCGCGCCGTGGACGCAGGCCTGGGAGCGGATCAACTGGCGGCGCTTCTTCGACATCAACGATCTCGTCGCTATCCGTCCCGATCGCCAGGAGGTCTTCGATGCGGTGCACGCGCTGGTGCTGGACCTCTACGCGCAGGGGCTGGTCGACGGCCTTCGCATCGACCACATCGACGGGTTGCTTGATCCGCGCGGCTACTGCCGAAGGCTGCGCGAACGACTGGCTGCACTGGAAGGTCAGCGTCCGGATGAAGCGCCACGCGGTCCGGCATATCTCATCGTCGAGAAAATCCTCGCGCCCGGTGAGGCCCTGCGCGCGGACTGGCCGGTCGATGGCACCACCGGCTACGAGTTCATGGACCAGGCCAGCGCCGTGCTGCACGACCCGGCAGGCGCGGTGCCACTGGCGCGATTATGGGAGGAAGTCGCAGGAGCGCACGACTACGCCGAGCTGGCGCTTGCCGCCCGGCGGCAGATGACCTTGCAGAACTTCAGCGCCGACCTGGATGCCACCGTTCGCGCACTACAGGCAATGGCTGCGGCCACCGGTGAGGCGATCGACGCAGCCGACCTGCATTCGGCGCTGGTCGAGTTGATCGTGCACTTTCCGGTGTACCGGACCTATGCGAGGCCCGGCAACGTCGACCCGCGCGACGCACTGGTGCTGGCAAGCGCCGCCCGCGCCGCCGAGTGCAACATGGCGGATTCCAACCGCAGCACGATCGCGCTGCTGCAGCGCTGGCTGTCGGGCGACACTCCGGCCGGTGCGAGCGACGAAGCAGCGCTGGCGATCGGGCGTTTCCAGGCGCTGACACCACCGATCGCCGCCAAGGCGATCGAGGACACCACCTTCTACCGCTATGGCCGGCTGCTTTCGCGCAATGAGGTGGGCGCCGAGCCCGACCATTTCGCGCTGTCGGTGGAGGCGTTCCATGGCGCATGCGAGCGGCGGCAACGCGACACCCCGCACACGCTGCTGGCCACTGCCACCCACGACCACAAGCGTGGCGAGGACGTCCGGGCGCGGTTGGCGGTGCTCAGCGAAATGCCCGGTACCTGGTCGGAGCAGGTTCGCCACTGGCGCAGGCTCGATGCAAAGCGCCTCGTCACGATCAATGGCGTCCGCGCACCAGACCCGGCTGACCAATTGATGCTCTACCAGGCCATCGTGGGCTCTTGGCCGCCGTGGATGGGTGCGACCGACGAAGATGCCATTCGGAGCTTCACCGAACGCATTTGCCAATGGCAACGCAAGGCACTGCGCGAAGCCAAGCGGCGATCCAGCTGGAGCCACCCGGATGATGCCTATGAAGGCGCATGCGCGGACTTCCTGCGCGCTGGCATGTCGTCCCGCGAATTCCTGGATGCGGTCTCGAGTTTCGTGGCGCTGATCGCGCCGGCCGGTGCGCTCAACGGCCTCAGCCAGACATTGCTGCGGCTGGCGACGCCGGGCGTTCCCGACATGTACCAGGGCACGGAGTTCTGGGACTTCTCGCTGGTCGACCCCGACAATCGACGCCCGGTCGACGGGTTCGCACGCGAGCGCGCCTTGCAGCATCCCGAATCGATCGCCGCGTTGCTCGCTGGCTGGACCGATGGCCACCTGAAGCAACAGCTGATCGCGCGCGTGTTGCGGACGCGGCGGCAACATCCGGGGCTATTCCGCGATGGTGGCTATCGGCCGCTGCTACTGCGCGGGCGCCATGCGGTCCACGCGATCGCTTTCCAGCGCGAATACGGTGCACAGGTCGCCGTCGTGGTCGTGCCAAGACTGCCGTGGCCGCTGCTCGGCGCCGAGACGCGGGCTCCGCACATCGCCGCTCATTGCTGGCAGGACACGGCACTCGACGTGCCTCCTGGAAACTGGCGCGACGTCATCTGTGGACGTCAATACCATCTCCCGGGCCGCGCGACTTTGCGCGAGATACTAAAAGCGGCTCCGGTGGCGCTGCTCCTCCGACTGGACTGATCAATGACCTGCAATCGACTTATTCCGGAGGCGTGCCTTCGGGAGCATGTTCCAGCGGCTGCTCCAGCGAATCACCCAGTATGTCCTCCACGTACAACATCTGTACCAGCACCATGCCAACGGCCAACAGCGGAGTGGCCAGCAGCACCCCGAGCATTCCCATGAGGCTGGCCATCAGTATCTGCGACACCACCGTCAGCGCAGGAGGGAGGCTTACCGTCCTCTCGAACACGATCGGCATCATCACGTTGCCTTCGATGTTCTGGATGACCAGGTACGCCGCCACCGCCATCAACCCCAGTGTCGGGCTATGCAGGAAGGCGACCATGGCGATCGGAAGCAGCGCGATCAGCGGACCCAGGTAGGGAATGAAGGTCAGCAATCCGGTCAGCAGCCCGAGGGTGAATGCCAGCGGCACCCCGAGCAGATGCAAGACCAGCCACGTCGACAGCCACAGGAACACCATGGATATCAGCTGCCCCACCAGCCACCAGCGCAGCGTACGGCCCAGTTTCTCCAGTATCTCCGCAGCGCGTGCACGGCGCTTCAAAGGTACCAGCCGAAGCAGGCCGTCCACGTACAACCGCGGGTTGTAGGCAAAGAAGATCCCGACGAACAGGGTGACGAAGAACGCACCGATGGCCCCAACGACGGTAGCGCCGATGCCGCCGATGCGCGACCACAACTGCTGTGCCGATCCAAGGCTTATTTCAGGCATGTTGTCGAGAAGCCAGGATCCCAACTCGTTCCTGCGTAGCAGGGCTGCCATCTCTTCGAGCGACTCGGACATCCCGGCCGAAAGCTCCCGGACCTGGACCACCACCGCAGGGCCCATCGCCCAGACACCCACGGTCAACCCACCCAGCAGCAGCACCAGCACCAGGGAGAGCGACCATGTTTCGCCAAGGCCCGTGCGCCGGCTGATCGTGCCGCTCATGAATCGCAACAGCACCGCCACCAGCACGGCCGCGAACATCAACAGCAGCACCTCCATCGCCCGCCACAGCACCAGTACCAGCAGCACCGAAATGATCGCCACGCCCGTGACCGTGAATGCGCGGCGGGTAAGGCTGGCGGCACCGCTGGATCGCTGCGGCGGCCGGCTCACGGGGCAGCAACCGCAACTGTGCTGACGGCAACCTTGATGGGCAAGGTCATGGCATGGCTCTCGATTGCGCCCGTTGACGGCGGCGACTGGAATCGCGCCATCATCGCGATAGGATCACGGTCAACCTAAGCGCGTGAACGTGATGCCCGCGCCTAGATCGTCACGGGAGGACTGGGATCGTGCATTTCACGGATTACGGACATGACGCGATCAAGCCCCTCCAGCCCCGCTGACCGGAACGTCGCGAGATGGCATGGATCGGCGCAGGTGCTGGCAGGCACCGGGCTGCTGCTGGCGGCAGCCCAGGCCGTTGGGCAAGCGCCCTCCCCCGCTCCAGCCGACAGTCACCTGCTCCCTGCGGTCGTGGTCACAGCCACCCGTACCGCAGAGGATGCGCTGCTGGTGCCGGCGGCGATCGACGTCATCGACGCCACCGCACTGCGGCGCGCACAGCCGCAGATCAACCTTTCCGAATCGCTGCATCGGGTCCCCGGCGTGGTGGCACGCGACCGGCAGAATTACGCCCAGGACGTGCAGATATCGATCCGCGGTTTTGGTGCCCGCTCCACGTTCGGCGTTCGCGGCGTACGCCTCTACACCGATGGAATTCCCGCCACCATGCCCGACGGCCAGGGTCAGGTCTCGCATTTCCCGATCGACTCCGCCGACCGGATCGAAGTCCTGCGTGGTCCGTTTTCCGCGCTGTACGGCAACGCCTCTGGAGGCGTCATCGAATTGTTCAGCGCCGATCCGCCACCGGAGCACGAACTGCAGGGCGGCTACGTCGCCGGCAGCGATGGCCTGCGCAAGGCCTCCCTCTCGCTTCGGGGCCCGATCCAGCGCGGCGAGCACGGGTATCGCATCGACGTTGCCAGAATGGATACCAACGGCTACCGCGACCACAGCGCGGCGCAGCGGCGCAATGCGCAGGCCTCGCTCAAGGGGGTTCTAGGGGATGCGACCAGCTATTTCCTGCAACTCAACTCCCTGGATCTCGAGGCCGACGATCCGCAAGGGCTGACCGCATCCGAACTGGAGGGCGACCGTCGCGCCGCGAGCCCGAACTCGCTGCGGTTCGACTCGCGCAAGACGGTGCAGCAACACCAGGCAGGCGCACGTGTCGAACATGAAATCGGGGATGCGCATCGATTGCTGCTGACCGGCTATGGCGGCAACCGGCAGATCATGCAGGTGCTGACCGTGCCGGTCGCCGCGCAGGCCAGCCCGACCAGCGGCGGCGGCGTCATCGACCTTGACCGGGATTATCACGGGCTCGACGCCCGCTGGCAGTGGAGCTGGGGCAACGCCGCACGCCCGATCCACATCACGGCGGGCGTGCAGCATGAGACCGCGGACGAAGTGCGTCGTGGCTACGAAAACTTCGCAGGCGGGTTGATCGGCGTGGTCGGGGCCCTGCGGCGGGACGAGAGGAACCGTGTGACCAGTTTCGACCAGTACCTGCAGGTCGATTGGCAACCGCATCCACGCTGGCGGCTCAATGCAGGAGCCCGGCGCAGTGACGTGACGTTCCGTTCGAACGATCGCTATGTCGCCGCAGGCAATCCGGACGACAGCGGCCGCCTTGGCTATTGGCGGACCTCCCCCGTGGCCGGAGTGCTGTTCCGCCTCGCGCCAGATGTGAGCATCTACGCCAATGCCGGCGCCGGCTTCGAGACACCCACGTCAGTCGAAGTGGCCTACCGCGATGATGGTCGCAGCGGGTTCAACGAGCGACTCAGGGCCGCTCGCAGCAGGAACCAGGAAATTGGCGTGCGGGGCCACCAGCAGAACCTGCGCTATTCGGCGGCGTTGTTTCACAGCCGCACGCAGGACGAACTGGTCGTGGTCGCCAATCGCGGCGGTCGCAGTGTCTATGCGAACGCCGGACTTTCGCGCCGGCGCGGCGCGGAGTTCGCGCTGCAGGCCGATCCGACACCCGGATGGCATTACGCGCTGTCGTATACGTTCCTGGACGCGCGGTATCTTCGCGATTTTTCAGTGTGCTCCACCCCGCCCTGCGCCGACGCCGATCTGCTGATCGAGGCGGGCCGCGCCATCCCGGGTCTGTCGCGCCACCAAGCCTGGGGCGAGGCGCGCTGGCGCCCCGGCAAGGACTTCGACATGGCGCTTGAGGGCCGGTTCGTGGACAGGGTGTTCGCCAGCGACAGCAACGATGCCGCAGCCCCGGGCTACGCCGCCTTCGACCTCAGTGCCGAGCGCCGGGTCGAGATCGGCGGCCTGCAATGGCGCGCATTCGCGAGGATCAACAACCTGCTCGATCGCGAGTTCGTCGGTTCGGTCATCGTCAACGAATCCAACGGCCGTTACTTCGAGCCCTACCCCGGCCGCCACTGGGCGGTGGGCCTGTTCGCCACCCGGGTGTTTGCCGATTCGACGCGCTAGACGCGGGGCGCAACCCGACCCTCCAGCGCCCGTGCGCCGTTTGGCACTGCAGCGTTCGTCAACGGGCTGATAATGTCCGAGTCGGGATCAGCGGGAGATCGGAACATGTCGATACGGTCCAAAGCCAAGCGCGACGCGCGAAAGAAGAAGGCCGCCCGGAACGAGCGTGAGACGGTCCGCCCCTCGATCGAGCCACATGCGGAATTGCGCGACGGGCACGGTGTCCTGCTCGGTGGTATTGCACGGCAGGATGAAGAATGGGTCCTGGGACTGGACGGCCAGATCGTCGGGGGTTCCACCAGCCCGGCCACGGTGCTGGCCATGCTCAAGCGCGCCGCCGCGATGCAGGAGCGAGCGGGCCATGCGATCGAGCTGAAGTTCTCGGCCGCGCTGCGCGAAGCGGCACAGGAGGAAGCCCGGGCGCAAGGCAAGACGCTCGAAGAGTTCGAAGCCCAACTCGATGAGAGCCTGCAGAAATCCGGTGGCACCCCTGGTGGTGTTCCGGCATCTCCGCTGCGGCACTGATCCAGGCTTCCCCCGCATCTGTGCTGGCGATCGCGATGGCCTGTGCGGTCCCTCCCTGGCGGTGGGCTCCTGCAGACCGCGCGCCCATCCGCCCGACCACCCACAGGGCGAAAAGCACGGCGATGACCACGGCGAGCGCTTTCATGCTGGGACCGGGTGCCTGGCTGCACCGACATCGGGATGACAGCGATGAAAACGCTGGAAACCGCCGTCGCAGGTCACCGGGCAGGTGGTGCGGCCGCTAGCGCGCCATCGCGCAACAGGCCCGAAGCGCGCGCACGCCGCGCACACAGCAAAAAGGCCCACCGAAGTGAGCCTTTTTGCCGAATCCAATGGTGTCCCCAAGGGGATTCGAACCCCTGTCGCCGCCGTGAAAGGGCAGTGTCCTAGGCCTCTAGACGATGGGGACACAGTAAAACCTGGCCTTGAAATCGTTTCGCAGATGGTGGAGCCAGGCGGGATCGAACCGCCGACCTCCTGCATGCCATGCAGGCGCTCTCCCAGCTGAGCTATGGCCCCACGTGTTCTGGAAAGTCGACAAGCTTAGGGCCCCTCTTTGGGGTCGTCAAGCAGTCTTTCTGACTTCGTGCGTAATTGCCGGCTGCCATTGCAACGTGTCGGCGCCGTGGCCGCGCTCGCCGAGATATTCCAGCCACTTGCCGAGGAAGGTGTTCATCCGCAGGCGATGACCCACCACCGTCGCTGGCGGCGGGTACATGCCGATGACGTCCTGCCAGCGCCGGCCCGCATGGAAGTGCGTCGCCTCCAGTTGGCGCGTGTCGTGGTACAGGCGCAGGTATGCCGAAGGATCCGGCTGCCCGGTCAGGGGATCCCGCATGGCGTAGGTCAGGCGCAGCTCGGTGGTGTAGCGATGCTGCTCGACGACCTCGAGCACCAGGTCCAGCCCGTCCCCGACGCGGGACACGTGGCGACCGGTCTGCAGGCCCGCCGGCTGGAACAGCCTGGCCATGCGCGCGTGGTTCTCCGCATACAGCGCCATCAGCCAGCCAAAACGGCTCAACTGCGGGACGCGGGCGTTGCGGACTGCCAGTGAATTCATGGTCCGATCCTACACGCCGAATTGCCCTTGCGGCACCCATTTTCGGCGCCGCGTTTTCCGGTCGGGTTCATGATGGATCGTGGCGGCCGCAATCCCGGTCAGAACATCTCGCGCTGGATCCCCAGGGTCGTCAACACCTTGCTCGCGATCTCCTCGATCGAGGTATGGGTGGTGCTCAGCGTTGGGATGCGCTCGGCGCGAAACAGCGCTTCGGCCGCCGCGACCTCACGCCTGCAGGTTTCCGGCAACGCATACTTCGAGTTCGGCCGGCGCTCCTGGCGGATCTGCTGCAGGCGCATCGGATCGATCGTCAGCCCGAACAATTTGCTCCGGTACGGTCGCAACCGCGGCGGCAGCCGATCGTGCTCGAGGTCCTCCTCCGTCAGTGGGTAGTTGGCCGCACGTATCCCGTAGTGCAGGGCCAGGTAGACGCAGGTCGGGGTCTTGCCGGCGCGCGACACCGCCACCAGGATCACATCGGCCTCGCTGTAGTCCAGGGCGGCACCGTCGTCATGGGTCAACGCATAGTTCATCGCATTGATGCGCCGGTGATAGTTGTCGAAGTCGAACATGCCGTGCGCCCGCCCGACGTGGCGCTGCCGGGTTTCCTGCAACTCGCGCTCCAACGGCTCGATGAACGGGGCGAAAACGTCCAGCATCAGCGCACCGCTTTCGGCCAGGGTGTCGCTGACAGCCCCGTCCATGCAGGAATTGATCACCACCGGGCGGACCCCGTGGCGCTCCGCGGCGGCCTTGATCCTGGCGACGGCCTCACGGGCATGCTCGACAGTGTCGACGAAGGAAATGCGGTCGCTGACGAACTGGGTGTCGGTGAACTGGGTCAAAAGACTGTGGCCGATCGTCTCGGCGGTGATGCCGGTTCCGTCGGAGACATAGAAAACGGGACGCACTGCGGACATCGCTCACCTCATCGAAAAGAACCGCGAAAGACCCGTCGCGAAGGCAAAAACCCCGACAAATCAACCTTGTAAGCACCTGGTGCAGGCGTCATCATAGGAGGTCTGGCCGCACCGAACGCGCCTGTTCCCCACGGAGATTGTCTGCCTTGAACGCCCCGACCGAGAATATCCTCTGGCTGCATGCGCTGCGCTTGACCGACCTGGCCCGCGTTGGCGGCAAGAATTCCTCGCTCGGCGAGATGATCGGCAACCTGGCAAACCTCGGGGTTTCCGTGCCGGACGGGTTTGCGACCACGTCGGAGGCGTTCAAGGACTTCATCGCCTTCAACAGCCTGCACCAGCGCATCTTCGACCGGCTTGCGACGCTGGATGTCGAGGATGTGTCCGCGCTCACGGCAGCCGGCGGCGAGATCCGCGGCTGGGTCATCGATGCGCCGCTGCATCCCGAGCTGGATCGCGATATCCGCACCGCTTACCGCAAGCTGTGCGAGGAAAACGGCGGCGGCAAGGTCGCCGTCGCGGTGCGTTCGTCGGCGACTGCCGAGGACCTGCCCGACGCGAGCTTTGCCGGGCAGCAGGAGACCTATCTCAACGTCAGCGGCGAGGACGACGTGGTGGTCAAGGTCAAGGAGGTGTTCGCCAGCCTCTACAACGACCGCGCGATCGCCTACCGCGTGCACCACGGCTTCAAGCACGAGGACGTGTTCCTGTCTGCCGGCGTGCAGCTGATGGTGCGGTCCGACGTCGGTGCTTCTGGCGTGCTGTTCACCATGGACACGGAATCGGGCTTCCGCGAGGTCGTCTTCATCACCTCGAGCTATGGCCTCGGCGAAATGGTCGTGCAGGGTGCGGTCAATCCCGACGAGTTCTTCGTGTACAAGCCGACCCTGCTCAAGGGCAAGCCGGCGATCCTGCGCCGCTCGATCGGCGCCAAGCAGTTGCGCATGGTCTATTCGGATGCCGACGGTGAGCGCGTGCGCACCGAGGAGACTCCGGCCGAGCTGCGGGGCCGCTTCTCGCTCAGCGATGCCGACGTGCACGAGCTTGCCAAGCAGGCGCTGGTGATCGAACAGCATTACGGCCGGCCGATGGACATCGAGTGGGCGAAGGACGGCGTCAGCGGCAAGCTGTTCATCGTGCAGGCTCGCCCGGAGACGGTGAAGTCCAATGGCCATGCGACCCAGATCGAGCGCTACCAGCTCGGGGAACGCGGCCCGGTGATCTGCGAGGGCCGCGCGATCGGCCAGAAGATCGGCAGCGGCACCGCGCGCGTCGTGCGCACGCTGGCCGACATGAGCAGGGTGCAGCCCGGCGACGTGCTGGTCGCGGACATGACCGACCCCGATTGGGAGCCGGTGATGAAGCGCGCCGCGGCGATCGTGACCAACCGCGGCGGCCGCACCTGCCACGCGGCGATCATCGCGCGCGAACTGGGCGTGCCGGCAGTGGTCGGCACCATCGATGCGCTGGACACGATCAAGGACGGGGCTGTGGTGACGGTCAGCTGCGCCGAGGGCGATACCGGTTTCATCTATGACGGCGCCCTCTCCTTCGAGCGCCACACCGCCGACCTGCAGAAGATGCCCCCTGCCCCGCTGAAGGTGATGATGAACGTCGCCAACCCGGAGCGCGCGTTCGACTTCGCCATGCTGCCGAACGCCGGCGTCGGATTGGCGCGGCTGGAGATGATCATCGCCAGCCACATCGGCATCCATCCCAGGGCGCTGCTGGAATACGACCGCCAGGATGCGGGCACCAAGGCGAAGATCGACGCGAAGATCGCCGGTTATGGCGAGCCGGTGCAGTTCTACGTCGACCGCCTGGCCGAAGGCATCGCCACCATCACCGCGTCGTTCGCGCCCAACCCTGTGATCGTGCGGCTTTCGGATTTCAAGACCAACGAATACGCGAACCTGATCGGCGGCGCGGCCTACGAGCCGCACGAGGAAAACCCGATGATCGGCTTCCGTGGCGCCAGCCGTTACGTCGACGCGAGCTTCGAGCCCGCGTTCGCGCTCGAATGCCAGGCGGTGCTCAAGGTCCGCGAGGAGATGGGGCTCGACAACTGCTGGGTGATGATTCCGTTCGTGCGCACCCTGGACGAGGGCCGCAAGGTGATCGAGGTGCTGGAAAAGCACGGCCTCAAGCGTGGCGAGAACGGGCTGAAGATCATCATGATGTGCGAGGTGCCATCCAATGCGCTGCTGGCCGACGAGTTCCTCGACATCTTCGACGGCTTCTCGATCGGTTCCAACGATCTCACCCAGCTGACCCTCGGCCTTGACCGCGACTCGGCAACCGTCGCCAAGCTGTTCGACGAACGCGACCCGGCGGTCAAGAAGCTGCTGTCGATGGCGATCTCGGCAGCACGTGCCAAGGGCAAATACATCGGCATCTGCGGCCAGGGTCCAAGCGACCACCCGGACCTGGCCGAATGGCTGATGGAACAGGGAATCGAGTCGGTGTCGCTGAATCCCGATACGGTCGTCGATACGTGGCTGCGCCTGGCGAAGAGCCGCCAGGCCGCCAACGCATCCGGCAAGGCGGCGTAGGACTGGCAACGGTGGTCGGGTGCGTGGCGAAGTGCCTGCCGGTATGATCGGACGATGCAAGAGACGCCCCGCTGATGCGGGGCGTCTCATTTGTGCAGCACGCGACCCTCTCACCAGGAGCCGGCAATGGACCAGGCATTGATTCAACTGCAGAAGATCGACTGGGCGCAGATCGCCCTGACCTGGTTGGGAGCACTGGTGTTGTTCGCGATCGGGCTGCGCATCGCCGGATGGGTCTCGGGGTTGGCGGAACGGGCGTTGACGCGCGCGCAGGTCGAGACCACCGCCGCGTTGTTCCTGCGCAAGGTCGCCTACGTGGTCCTGCTGGTGGTGCTGATCCTTGCGGTGTTGCAGGTGATCGGCGTGCCGATGACCTCGATGATCGCGGTGCTGGGTGCGGCCGGCCTGGCCATCGGCCTGGCGCTCAAGGACTCGCTGTCGAACATCGCCTCCGGGGTGATGCTGGTGTCGCTGAAGCCCTTCCGCGCGGGCGACGTGGTCACCATCGCCGGCGAGACCGGCAAGGTCGAGGCGGTCAGCATCTTCCAGACCCGCCTGCGCGGGGCCGACAACCAGACCATCGTCCTGCCCAACAGCCTGATCACGAATGATTCGATCATCAACCTCACCCCGGACACGATGCGCCGGATCGAGTTGCGGATCGGGATCGGCTACAGGGACGACATCGCGGCCGCACGTGCCGCTGCGCTGGAAGTGATCCATGCCGACCCACGCGTGTTGCCTGAGCCATCGGCCGACGTGCTGGTTTATGCGCTCGGGGACAACAGCGTGGAACTGGGCATCCGTTGCTACGTGCACAACAACGATTTCTTCGTCACCAAGTGCGAGCTGACCGAGCGCATCAAGCTCGCGTTCGACCGCGCCGGCGTCAGCATCCCGTTCCCGCAGCGCGACGTGCACATGTTCCACCACGATGCCGGCGCATCATCGCAGGCGATGGCGCGGCTCGATGCGCCGCAGGTCTCGCTGGGCGATCCGGAGCATCGTCCGGACGCGGATCCGCAATAGCGCTACAGGCCGCCGAGCTTGCCCATGAAAGTGCGGTAGTGGCGCAGCTCGGTAATCGAATCGTGCACGTCGCTGAGCGCGGTGTGCGCCGACTCCTTGCCGACACCTGCCAGCACCTCCGGCGCCCAACGCCGCGCCAGCTCCTTGATGGTGCTCACGTCGAGGTTGCGGTAGTGGAAGTAGTTCTCCAGCAGCGGCATCTGCCGATGCAGGAAGCGGCGGTCCTGGCAGATCGAATTGCCGCAGATCGGTGACGTGTTCGGCGCGACCCATTGTTCCAGGAAGCGCAGGGTCCGGTTCTCGGCTTCCTGCAACGAGACCGTCGAATCGATCACGCGCTGCCACAGGCCCGACTTGCTGTGCTGGTTGCGGTTCCAGTCGTCCATCGCCTGCAGGCGTTCCAGCGGATGGTTGATCGCCAGCTCCGGCCCTTCAGCCAGTATGCGCAGGTCGGCATCGGTGACCACCGTGGCGATCTCCAGGATCGAATCGGCCAGTGTGTCCAGGCCGGTCATCTCCAGGTCGATCCAGATCAGCCGGTGGAGGCTGCCGCCATTTCCATTGCCTGCGTTGGTGCCCATGGCTCGCCGTCGTGTCCGTGAGACGGCATGATAGCCCACGTCGTCCGCAGCATCAGGAGCGCGATTGCATGCCCGCCTACACCCACTACGCGATACTCACCGCGATGCTTGCGCCGGCATTCT
This sequence comes from Lysobacter sp., assembly GCA_035465455.1. Classification (GTDB taxonomy): domain Bacteria; phylum Pseudomonadota; class Gammaproteobacteria; order Xanthomonadales; family Xanthomonadaceae; genus Lysobacter_K. The sequence continues at coordinate 4,617 of DATHRJ010000069.1, read as the reverse complement.
TCCTGACCGCGACGGCGTCGCTGCTGATGTCGGCCAACAGCCGCCTGGCACGTGTGGTCGACCGCCTGCGCAGCCTGCTGCGCGAACTGGAATCCGTCGAGTCCGACGCGGCCCAGCGCGATTTGCTCGACCGCCGGATCGTGAAACAGCGCCAGCGCACCCAATTGATCCTGCGTGGAAGCCAACTGCTGTACGTCGCGATCAGCTGTTTCGTGGCGACCAGCCTTTTCGTCGCCATCGATGGTTTCCTGGGCCATCGACTCGGCGTGCTACCGACGCTGTTCGCGGTGCTCGGCGTGCTGGCCATGTTCACGGCCAGCCTGTATCTGTCGCGCGAGTCGACGCTGGCCGTGCAGGCCCTCAACGAAGAAATGGATCACGCCCACGCGCGGGCGGCGGGACGCGGCTGACCGGTCGGCAGGACGCTGCCGCTCAGGCCGACGGTTTCGCCCGTTTGGCCCGGAAGTAGCCGCTCAGCCGCGCCGCGGCTTCCTCGGCAAGCACTCCCCCGCTCACCTCGACGCGATGGTTGTGGCGCACGTCGCCCAGCAGGTCGAACACGCTGCCGGCGGCACCGGTCTTCGGATCGGATGCGCCGAACACCACCCGCCTGATCCGTGCATGCACCATCGCCATCGCGCACATCGCGCAAGGCTCCAGGGTTACGTAGAGCGTGCAGCCCAGCAGGCGATGGTTGCCGATCTTCTGGCCCGCGCGGCGCATCGCGACGATCTCGGCATGCGCGCTGGGGTCGTGCTCGGTGATGTTGCGGTTCCCGCCTTCACCGAGCACCTCGCCGCCCGCCGACACCAGCACCGCGCCGACCGGGATCTCGTCGTCCTCGTGCTCGGCGCGACTTGCCAAGGCCAGGGCATGGCGCATCCAGTGCGCGTCCTTGTCACCGGTCGGGGCGGTGTCCGGGATGACGGGCATCGCCCACTACTCCCACTCGATGGTCGCGGGTGGCTTGCCGCTAATATCATAAACCACACGAGATACACCGCGTATCTCATTGATTATCCTGTTTGAAACGAGGCCGAGGAACTCGTACGGCAGGTGCGCCCAGTGCGCGGTCATGAAGTCGACGGTCTCGACCGCACGCAACGCAATCACCCACTCGTAGGCCCGCGCATCGCCGACCACGCCCACCGACTTGACCGGCAGGAACACCGCGAACGCCTGGCTGGTCTTGTCGTACAGGCCGGCCTTGCGCAGCTCATCGATGAAGATCTGGTCGGCCTTGGCCAGCAGTCGCGCGTATTCCGGCTTGACCTCGCCCAGGATGCGCACGCCCAGACCCGGACCCGGGAACGGGTGGCGGTAGACCATCGTGCGCGGCAGGCCGAGTTCGACGCCGAGCCGGCGGACCTCGTCCTTGAACAGTTCGCGCAAGGGCTCGACCAGGCCCATGTTCATGATTTCCGGCAGGCCACCGACGTTGTGGTGGCTCTTGATCACGTGCGCCTTGCCGGTCTTGCTGCCGGCCGACTCGATCACGTCGGGATAGATCGTGCCCTGCGCCAGCCACTTGGCATTGGTGAGCTTGTGCGACTCCTCATCGAAGATCTCGATGAACAGGTTGCCGATGATCTTGCGCTTGGCTTCCGGGTCGCTGACGCCTTCGAGCGCCTCGAAATAACGATCGGCCGCGTTGATGCGCACGACCTTGATGCCCATGCCGCCCTTCTCGGCCTCGCTGGCGAACATCGCCATGACCTGGTCGCCTTCCTGCCAGCGCATCAGGCCGGTGTCGACGAATACGCAGGTGAGCTTGTCTCCCAATGCGCGGTGCAGCAATGCCGCGACCACCGATGAGTCGACGCCGCCGGACAGGCCCAGCACCACTTCATCGCTGCCGACCTTTTCGCGGACCCGGGCGATCTGGTCCTCGATGATGTTGGCCGCGGTCCACAGCGTCTGGCAGCCGCAGATCCCGGTGACGAAGCGCTGCAGGATCGCCTGCCCGGATTTGGTGTGGGTGACCTCGGGGTGGAACTGCACGCCGTACCAGCGCCTGGCCTCGTCGGCCATGGACGCGACCGGGATACGGTCGGTGCGCGCCGTGACCACGAAGCCCGGGGGCGCCTGGGTGACGTGGTCGCCGTGGCTCATCCACACGTCCAGCCGCGGCGGCGAACCAGCGTGGTCCTTGAGCCCGTCCAGCAGCGCGTCGTGGGCGATCACCTCGACCTGGGCGTGGCCGAACTCGCGCGCATCGGCCGCCTCGGTGGTGCCGCCCAGTTGCGCGGCCAGGGTCTGCATTCCGTAGCAGATCCCCAGGATCGGCAGCCCCGAATCGAACACTTCCTGCGGCGCCTTCGGCGAGCCCAGCAGGGTGGTCGACTCCGGCCCGCCCGACAGGATGATGCCCTTGGCACCGAATGCGGCGATCTCGGCCGGATCATGGTCCCAGGCCCAGACCTCGCAGTAGACCCCGATCTCGCGGATGCGGCGGGCGATCAGCTGGGTGTACTGCGCGCCAAAATCGAGGATCAGGATCTTGTCGCTATGGATATCGGTCATGGGAACGCCGGGAATGGGAAAGAGGAAAAAAAGGAACCGGGGGCTTCATGGGAACGGGCTGGAGCACATGGATCGCAAGCCTCGCCCCCCTACCGCTGAACGAGACCCGGGCCTGATGAAAGATCTGCCAGGAAACGCTGGGAACCGCGGTTTCCGGTGACTCATTGCGGTCGGGACTCCCGCTCGTGAGCCGCTTCAACCCATCTGGTAGTTGGGCGGTTCCTTGGTGATCTGCACGTCGTGCACGTGGCTCTCGCGGCTGCCGGCATTGGTCACTCGGACGAAGACCGGCTTCTTGCGCATTTCCTCGATCGTCGCGGTACCGACATAGCCCATCGTCGCGCGCAGGCCGCCGGCAAGCTGGTGGACCACGCCGCCGAGCGGGCCGCGGTACGGCACGCGGCCCTCGATGCCTTCGGGGACCAGCTTGTCGGCGTCGGAAGAATCCTGGAAGTAGCGGTCCTTGGAACCCAGCTCCATCGCGCCGATGCTGCCCATGCCGCGGTAGCTCTTGTAGCTGCGGCCCTGGAACAGCTCGACCTCGCCCGGGGCTTCCTCGGTACCGGCGAACAGGCCGCCGACCATCACCGATGACGCGCCGGCGACGATCGCCTTGCCGATGTCGCCCGAGTAGCGGATGCCGCCGTCGGCGATCAGCGGGATGCGGTCCTGCAATGCCTCGGCGACCATCGCCACGGCAGTGATCTGGGGCACGCCGACGCCGGCGACGATCCGGGTAGTGCAGATCGAGCCGGGACCGATGCCGACCTTGACCGCGTCGGCGCCGTTGTCCATCAACGCCAGTGCCGCATCGCCGGTGACGATGTTGCCACCGATCACCTGCAGTTGCGGGAAGCGCTGCTTGGCCCATTTGACCCGGTCGAGCACGCCCTGGGAATGGCCGTGGGCCGTATCGACCACGATCACGTCGACTCCGGCCGCGACCAGGGCCTCGATGCGCGCCTCGGTGTCGCCGCCGACGCCGACCGCGGCGCCGACCAGCAGCCGTTCGGAGCTGTCGTACGCCGCATTGGGGTTGTCCGACTTCTTCTGGATGTCCTTGACGGTGATCAGCCCGCGCAGCTGGAAATCGTCGTTGACCACCAGCACCTTCTCGATGCGGTGCTTGTGCAGCAACTGCACGACTTCCTCGTCGGAAGCGCCTTCGGGCACGGTGATCAGCCGGTCCTTCTTGGTCATGATGTGGCGCACCGGATCGTCGAGCTTCTTCTCGAAGCGCATGTCTCGGCTGGTCACGATGCCAACGAGCTGGCCGCCGTCGACCACCGGCACCCCGGAGATGTTGCGCGCGCGGGTCAGCTTGAGTACTTCGGCGATGGTGGTTTCGGGGCCGACGGTGAACGGCTCCTTGATCACCCCGGCCTCGAACTTCTTCACCTGAGCGACGTGCGCGGCCTGCTGTTCCAGGCTCATGCTCTTGTGGATGATGCTGATGCCGCCCAGCTGGGCCATCGCGATCGCGAGCCGGGCCTCGCTGACGGTGTCCATCGCCGCCGACACCAGCGGCAGCCGGATCGACAGGTTGCGGGTCAGCCGGGTCGTGAGCGAGACGTCCTTGGGCAGGACGAGGGAATGCGCCGGAACGAGCGATACGTCGTCGAAAGTCAGTGCTTCAGCCTGGATGCGCAGCATGGGCGGGCCCGGGGAGATGAAGCGCGCCATTGTAACTGCTCGCGGGGGTCCGTGGCTGGCCGGGACGTGAGCGGCGGCACAGCCGAGCACCCCGCGTCAGGCCGGGTCCGCCGCCTCGGCCGCTTCAAGGGTGTTCTGCATCAGGGTCGCGACCGTCATCGGCCCGACCCCGCCCGGCACCGGGGTGATCCAGCTGGCCCGCTGCGACGCGGCCTCGAAGCCGACGTCGCCGACCAGTCGGCCGTCGTCGAGCCGGTTGATGCCGACGTCGATCACCACCGCACCCGGCTTGATCCATTCGCCCGGGATCAGCTGTGGCCGCCCGACCGCCACCACCAGGATGTCGGCGCCCCGCACCGATGCCTCCAGCACCTCCGGCGGGGTGAACTTGTGGCAGCACGTCGTGGTGCAACCGGCGATCAGCAGCTCCAGCATCATCGG
>DATHRJ010000068.1:0-18838 GCA_035465455.1 Lysobacter sp. | reverse complement strand
GCACCGCGTTGCTCGCGCGCTGCTCTTCCACGGGACCGGCCAGCGCGGTGGCGCAGGCGCCGAGGGCAAGCAACAGGACGGCGATACGCGGCAGGACGGTCATGGGCGACTCCAGCAAAGGACGGGGAACAACGGGACGGGAGAACTCTGGCCGCCACGGAGGCAGCGAACCGGTTCAGGCTAGTGACACGCTGATGAATCGGGTTGGAACCACCAGCGATCACCTGGGCGGAACCCGCAGCCTGCCGTGCAACGCCGCTGCTGTCATCCTATGCGCATGAGCGAGTCGATCGAACTTACCGCCGCGTCCACCACCGCCGTGGTGCTGGTCAACCTCGGCACCCCGGATGCGCCGACCGCGGGCGCGGTGCGGCGCTACCTGTCGGAGTTCCTGCACGACTACCGCGTGGTCGACCTCAGCCGCTGGCTGTGGTGTCCGCTGCTGCATTTCGTGATCCTGCCGATCCGCGGACCCAAGGTGGCGAAGAAGTACGCCAGCGTCTGGCTGCCGGGAGGCTCGCCGCTCGCGGTGCATACCGCGCAACTGGCCGAGGCGGTGCAGCGCGAACTGCCGCATGTGCGCGTGGTGCACGGCATGCGCTACGGCAATCCCTCTTTCGCCGGCGTGCTGGAATCGCTGCGCGGGGAGGGTGTCGAGCGCGTGCTGACGCTGCCGCTGTATCCGCAATACTCGACGTCGACCACGGCCGCGGTCGGCGACGTGCTCGGGCGTGCGCACGGACTGCGCGCGCGCATGATCGACGAGTACCACGTCGACCCGGGCTGGGTCGACGCGATCGCCGCGTCGATCCGCGAGCACCGCGCCGCACACGGTGCCGGTGATCACCTGCTGTTCTCGTTCCACGGCCTGCCGCAGCGCTTCGCCGACCGCGGCGATCCGTATCCGCTGCAGTGCGAAGCCGGCGCGCGCGCGATCGTGCAGGCGCTCGGCCTGGACGATGGCGACTGGAGCATGAGCTACCAGTCGCGGTTCGGCCGCGAGAAGTGGCTGGAACCCTCGACCGCCGACACCCTGGATGCGCTCTCCGACCGCGGGGTACGACGCGTCGACGTGGTCGCACCGGGCTTCGCGGTCGACTGCCTGGAAACGCTGGAGGAAGTCTCGATGATGCTTGCCGAGGATTTCGCCAAGCGCGGCGGCGGCAGCCTGCGCTACATCGCCTGCCTCAATGCCGGCCCGATGCATGCACGGGCGCTCGCGGCGATCGCGCGCCGGGAACTGGCGGCGTGGGACCTGGCCGACGACGGCGGTGACGTCGATGGCGGCCACTGACGCCGTGGCCGCGACCGGTGCGGCCTTGCGCAGCGGGCCGGTGATGCGCGAGTTCGCGGTCGACACCCTGCATGGCCGCATCAGCGGCCTGCGCAGCGGTCGCGGCGCGCGCGTGCTGGCGCTGCACGGCTGGCTCGACAACGCCGCCAGCTTCATCCCGCTGCAGCCACATCTGCCGGGCGTCGACCTGGCCGCGATCGACCTGCCCGGCCACGGCGCGAGCGCGCACCTGCCGCCGTCGGCGGACTACACCATGGTCGCGTTCGCGCGCGCGGCGTTTGCGGTTGCCGATGCGCTCGGCTGGGACCGCTTCTCGCTGCTGGCCCATTCGCTCGGCGGCGCGGTCGCCAGCGTGATGGCGGCGGCGTGTCCGCAACGGATCGAACGGCTGTTGCTGATCGAATCGCTCGGCGCGCTGGCCGAACCGGAGCACAACACCGCCTCGCGCCTGCGCGACGCCTTCGCCGCGCGTGCGGTCCCCAGCCGGCCGCTGCGGGTGTTCGCCGACATCGCCACCGCGGTGCGCGCGCGCATGCAGGTCAACGGCCTCAGCGAACCGGTCGCGCGGCTGCTGGTCGAACGCGGCATCGCACCGGCGCCGTTGCCGGACCTGCGCAACGACGACGACGCAGCCGGCGGTTTCGTCTGGCGCAGCGACCCGCGCCTGACCCAGCCGACGCCGGTGCGCATGAGCGAGGCGCAGGTGCGCGACCTGGTCGGCCACATCGAGTGCCCCACCCGGGTGCTGTACGCCGAGCCGGCGCAAACCTACTTTCCCGATGCGCTGCGGCGCGAGCGCTTCGCCCGCCTGCATGACGGTGAACTGGTGGTGCTGCCGGGCAGCCATCACCTGCACATGGAAGAGCCTGCGGCGGTCGCGGCGGTGATCGGCGACTTCCTTTCGCGCCCCACCGCTGGCAGCAGCGCCTAGTCGATCGACGAGCCGGCGGCGGCGCGTGCGCCAGTCGTGCCGCACAGCATGCGCAGGGTCGCCTTCAGCCGGCGGCCCTCGCTGCGGAAGTACTCGCGTTCCTGGCGCCAATGCGGGCTGCGCGCTTCGACTTCGCGCCAGAACGCGCGCGAATGGTCGGCGTGGATCAGGTGGCACAGCTCGTGCACCAGCACGTACTCGAATGCCGACGGGCGCCCCAGCACCAGCGCCAGGTCGAGCGCCATCGCCCCGTGCGGCGCGAGCGAGCCCCACTGCGAGGTCATCGCCTTGAACCGGATCAGGCGCGGCGGTTTCGGCAGCGCCGGCAGGTACGCCGGTAACCAGCGGCCAATGTCCGCGCGAGCCTCGCCTTCGTAGAAGTCGCGCAATGCGCGCCGGATCGCGGCGTCGCCGGCACGCGCGGGCAACGCGAACGCCAGCCCGTCGGCATCGTCGGCGCCGAGTCGCTGCAGGCGCGTGTAGCGCCCGTCGCGCCAGTGCAGCGGCACGTCGACGCCGTGCAGCGGCAGCATCGCGCTCTCGCCGCGCACCAGCGCCGGCACCGCATCCAGTGCTTGCCGCGCCAACTGCTGCGCCAGCCAGTGACGGTGCTCGGCGACGAAGCGCTCGCCGGAGACCAGGCTCGCGCGCCGCGGCAGGGTCAGGCGCGCGCCACGCTCGTCGACCGACAGCTTGAGCCGGCGCGCGCGCGGATCGCGCACGCGCTGCACCGCGATCGCCTCGCCGTCGGGCAGCACCAGCTCGAACCAGTCGCGCTCGATCGCCGGCTTCGCGGCTGGCGATCCCGGGGCGAGCAGGCGGCGCAACAGGGTCATGGCAGGTCCGGCGTGGGTCGGGTCAATGCCGCCACATGATCGCGGCTATGCCTCGGCCTTGCTGAGCTTTAGCGCACTTTCCAGCACCACGAACAGCCGCTTGACCTCGGCGCTCATCAGCGCGAAGCGCGCGTCGAGTTCGGCGCGCAGGTCGTCGCGCTCGGTGTTCTCGAGCGAGTCGACCGCGCCGTCGAGCAGCTTGAACTTGCGGATCACCAGGTCCTCGCCGAGCACGAAGCTGACGTGGTCGTCGAGCGTCAATGCCAGCCGGGTGACCTGCTTGCCCGACTCCAGGTGCTTGTCGATCTCGTCGCCGGCCAGTTCCATGCGCTGGCACTTGACCACCGCGCCCTGCTCCATCGGGTCGCGCAGTTCGCATTCATCGCCCAGGCTGAAACCCTCCGGCAACGGCTCGCCGGCCAGCCAGCCGGTGAGGATCGAACGCGGTGCGACTTCGGCGTTGAGCGGCAGTGCGGGAAAGCTGCCGAGCGCGCGGCGGATCTCGCTGACCACGTTCTCCGCGCTCTTGCGGCTGGAGGAATCGATCACCACGATGCCGTGCTGCTGGTCGATCAGCGCATCGGTGCGGCCGGGCTTGATGAACGCGCGCGGCAGCAGGTCGACGATGAGTTCGTCCTTGAGCCGCTTGCGCGTGCGCCCGCCGGGCTTGCGGCCTTCCTTCTTCTCGATCTCGGCGAGCTTCTTGGCCAGCATGTCGTTGACCACCGAGCCCGGCAGCAGGCGGTCCTCGCTGCCCACCGTGAGCCACAGCGCGTCGCCCTGGCGGTGCGACAGCTGGGCGTTGTCGCGGCCGAACGGCGAGATGAAGCCGCGCGACGACAGCTCCATCGGCCCGACCGGCTTGAGCTGGCATTCGTCGAGGCCGGCGTCGAGGTCATCGAGCTTGGTGTTGGCGGGGAAGCGGAACAGGGTCAGGTTGCGAAAGAACATTCAGGGGGATCCGGGTGGAGAGCGGGAAAGGGAGGGAGGATGGACCGCGGAGCGCGGGGAGCGATTCAGCGCACGAAAACGCGCACTTCAGTCACCGGGCGGTGACTCGTGTTTCGTCGACAGCCCGCGGAAATCGAACCAGTTCGGATCGCTCAGCTGCGATGGCCTGATGTCGCCGAGCGCGCGGGCGATGGTCTCCAGCCGGCCCGGGGTTTCGCGTTCCATCTCGTCCATCATCCGCCGCACCTGCCTGCGCTGCAGGTTCTCCTGCGAGCCGCACAGACTGCACGGGATGATCGGGAACCGCCTTGCCGCGGCGTACCGGGCGATATCGTCCTCGGCCACGTAGGCCAGCGGGCGGATCACCACGTGGCGGCCGTCGTCGCTGAGCAGCTTCGGCGGCATGCCGCCGAGCTTGGCGTGGAAGAACAGGTTGAGGAAGAACGTCGCCACGAGGTCGTCGCGGTGGTGGCCGAGCGCGATCCGGGTGAAGCCCTCGGCCGCCGCGTGCGCGTACAGCGCGCCGCGTCGCAGGCGCGAGCACAGCGAACACATCGTCCTGCCTTCGGGAATCACCCGGGTGACCACCGAGTACGTGTCCTGCTCCAGGATCCGGTACGGCACGCCGAGCGATTCCAGATAGGCGGGCAGCACGTGCTCGGGGAAGCCGGGTTGCTTCTGGTCGAGGTTGACCGCGACCAGCTCGAACTTCACCGGCGCCTTGCGCTGCAGTTGCAGCAGCACGTCGAGCATGGTGTAGCTGTCCTTGCCGCCGGACAGGCACACCATGACCTTGTCGCCATCCTCGATCATCGCGAAGTCGGCAATCGCGCGGCCGACCTGGTGGCGCAGGCGCGCGCCGAGCCGCTCGGCATCGTGCGCTGCGGTGCGCATGCGCGGCACCGGCTCGGCCAGCGGCAACGGATCCAACTCCAGCAGGGACGGGGCGCGGTTGCTCATCAGGCCGGCCATTCTACCGGGCGCGAACGCAGGCGCCTGCGGTGACGGTCACGCGATACGCGCGCTAAGCTGCCGCGCATGAGCGAAAGCGCCGACCCGATTGCCATTGCGCGCCGCCTGGCCGAATTCCGCCAGGAGCACCGCGACCTCGACCACGCGATCGACCGCCTGGCGCGGATCAACGACGACCCCGACGACCTCGCCGTCAAGCGCCTGAAGAAGCGCCGGTTGTGGCTCAAGGACTGCATCGCGCGGCTGGAAAGCGCGCTGATCCCCGACGAACCGGCATGAACCCGGCCGGCAGTCCGCGGGGCTGAACGTCCAACCGGTTATTCGGCGGGCGCCACGTCGGAGGGTTCGGTACCGCCGTCGACCGGCTTGGCCGCCTCGGGGCTGACCTTCTCGATCGTGTGCCGCAGTTCGCGGCCCAGGATGAACTTCGCGTCCTTCGCCCAGGCCTCCAGGCGCGCATCGAACACCAGCTTGCCCTCGGCGTCGGCCCACACCAGCTTGAGCTCGCGCAGCTTCTGGATGAAGCCGCGGAACAGGGTCTTGTCGAAGAATTCCGGCGCGGCCGGCGCATACAGCAGGCTCAGGCGCTGCGCGGCCAGCTGGCACAGGGTTTCCAGCTGCCCGGACGACAGGGTGCCGGGGCCGTTCTTGACCAGCACCGAAATCGCGATGTAGTAGCGCTCGAACGCCTGCTGCAGCGAGTGGCCGATCGCGCGCAGGCGGAACACCTCGTCGCTCTGGCCGGTGTTGCGCGCGAGCATGCCGCCGTCGTCATCGCCGACCGCCTCGATCAGGCCTTCGCGCACGAACAGCGCGATCGTGCGCGACAGCCGCTGCGCGAACTCGTCCTCGCTCCACGGCAGGAACAATTCGGCCTGCAGGAACGGGTACACGCTGCGCCCGAGCCGCAGCACGCCGGCCTGGCTCATGCGCCGGTTGTGCTGGAAGCAGCACGCGATCCACGCCGCGCTGGTGAACAGGTGCAGCACGTTGTTGCGGAAATAGCTCAGCAGCACCGCGTTGTCGCCGCTCACGCCGAGCACGTCGCCCAGCGGATGCGCGGTGCGCGTCAGCACGTTGATCTCCTCGCCGTGGGCGACGATCTCGGCGGCCGAATGCGGCGTGACCGTGACCCGGTCCGAATACGGCAGCTCCGCCAGCAGGGTCTTGCTCAATGCCAGCTGGCTCAGCAGGTCGCCCTCGCCCATCGCGTGCTTGGGCGTGGACAGCAGGGCGAGGGCAAGCAGGTTGATCGGGTTGACGTCGGCGGCGCGGTTGACGTTGACCTGGATGCGGTCGGCCAGCGCGTTGACCGTGCCCGACAGCCACGACGGCTTTTCCTCTTCCGGCACCGGCCGGCCATCCCATTCGGGCGCGTGCTGCGCGAGTACCTCGCTGAGCCGGATCGGCTCGCCGAAGTTGACCACCACCTGGCCGTAGTTGGAGCCCAGCACCTTGGGAATGCCGGCCAGCAGCGCCCACACCGATTCTTTCTGCTTGGGCTTGCCCGACAGTTCGTCCAGGTAGCTGGTGCCCTCCATCAGCTTCTCGTAGCCGATGTAGACCGGCTGGAACAGCACCGGCCGGGTCGGCTGGCGCAGGAACGCGCGCACCGTCATCGACACCATGCCGCCCTTGGGCGGCAGCAGGCGGCCGGTGCGCGAGCGCCCGCCCTCGACGAAGTACTCGATCGAGTAACCGCCGGCCACCAGCTGCGCGACGTACTCGCTGAGCACCGCCGAATACAGCGCATTGCCGCGGATGCTGCGGCGGATGAAGAACGCGCCGCCCTTGCGCAGCAGCGTGCCGATCACCGGCAGGTTCAGGTTGATGCCGGCCACGATGTGCGGCGGCACGATGCCGCGCGTGTACAGCAGGTACGACAGCAGCAGGTAATCCATGTGGCTGCGGTGGCAGGGCACGTAGATGACCTCGTGCCCGGGCGCATCGCGCTTGAGCTCGTCGAGGTGGTGGACCAGCACCCCGCGGTAGATCCGGTTCCAGATCGGCGCGAGCAGGAAGCTGGCCGAGCGCACCACCGGGTGCGCGTAGTCGGCGGCGATCTCGTAGGCGTAGGCGTGCGCGTTCTTCCACGCGTTGGCGCGCGCCTTGTCCGACGACCCGCTGCGGTCGCGCCGCGCCTGCTCGGCGATCGCCGCGCGCACCGGCGCCGACGCGAGCACCTGGTCCACCAGCAACCGGCGGGTCGACAGGTCCGGGCCGATCACCGCGGCGCGGATCAAGCGGAAGTGGGTGCGCAGCACGCGCGAGAGCTTGCGCACGGTGCGCTCGGGCGGCAGGCCCTCCTCGATGCTGCCGCGCAGCGACACCGGCGGGGCGAACCTCACCATCGTGTGGCGGCCGTTGAGCGCGATCGCCAGCAGTCGCCGGAAGCGCCCGACCAGCGCCCAGTTTTCCGAGAACAGCACCGAGAACCAGCCGCTGCTCTTGTCGGGCGAGCGGCCGACGAATATCGATACCGGCACCAGCTGCACGTCCATCGCCGGGTCGTGGCGGTGCGCTTCCAGCAAGCGTGCAAGCGATTCGGAATGGCTCCGTGCCGGTGTCGGGGCGCCCAGCGACGGCAGCGGGTTGGCATTGCGCCGCGACAACGCCACGTAGGCACGCTTGCGTCCCAGCGGGTCGCCGGGCAGCGGCTGCAGCGGCGACGGCAGCCCGGCTTCGCGGCACGCGCGCTCGAGGATCAGCGCATTGCTGAGGCCGTAGCCCTCCAGCACGTAGCACACCGGCTTGCCGCGCCACTGGGCGATCTGTTCGGCCGGAGACTCCGGCTCGATCGTGAGCGCCACCCACGGCGCCATCAGCTTGCCGAGCATCCGCACCCACCAGGGACGCGCACCGGCTCCCGGCGGCGGAGCCTGGGGCGGCCGCGCCAGCGACAACGGCTGCGGCGCAGGTGGCCCGGTGTCCGCGGAATTGGAAGGATCCGCGGCGACACGCTCATGCGTGGCCGTACCGGCGGCGGACGCCGGGGGGTCGTTGTCGCTGTCGTTGCCGGGAAACGGCAGGGGCGTCTGTCTGGGCATCTGGGCCATTATGCCGGTTCGCCCCCGGCGACCGGGCGCGCGCCTTTGCCCGCGGCTGTCAGGTGGCGGGGCTGGCCGCCAGGGGCGGCGCGGCCGCCTCGGCTTCGGCGTGGCGCAGCAGGTTGCTCAGATACCAGTGGCCGTCCCGGCGCTCCACCAGCACGATCGCATCGACCGCCTGCCCGGCCAGCGTGTAGCGCAGCCGGAGCTTGGCGCTGTCGCCGGTCTGTTCGAGCAGGTCGACCGCGACGCTGTCCAGCGCGGCGTCCAGGTCCAGTCCGTAGTCCAGCGAGACGCGCTTGAAGCGCGCCAGGAACGGCCCGAGCCGGCGCAGGCTGCGCTCCATGCCGGCCTCGTGGAAGGCGCCGGGGCCGCCCAGTCCGGTCAGCCGCGCGGCCGCCACCAGTTGCGGCACGGACGTCTTCGCCAGCCGGGCGTCGCTGAGCGGCGCCCGCTGGCCCCACCGGCTCAATGCAGCGACCAGTTGCACGTAGTGATCCCGTTCCGTCGCGCTGTATTCGTCGGCGCCGCTGACGTACTGCGCCGCGAACAGCCCCAGGGTCGAGGCCGCCGAGCGCAGCTCGCGCTGCGCGCCATTGAACTGGCGGGTGTAGGCAGCCAGCAGGGACTTCTCCGCTCCGGGCGCCGACAGCACGGCGACGAAGCCCGGGAGGCGGTCGTCCAGCGGCAGCTCGGTCAGCGGCCAGATCGTGCGCCGCTCCTGCCAGGCCAGTTCCATCCGCGCCTGCAGCGCGGGCGGTAGCGCATCGCGCGAATAGGCGGCCAGATCGTTGCGGCGCAGGTCGCCGGCAAGCCGGGTGACCGCCGCCGCCGGCAGCTCGAGCGCAGACGCCTCAGGAGGGGCGGGCGCGCGCGCGCAACCGGTGAGCACGGCCAGCAGGCCAAACACCGCCAGCCACCGCATTGCGCCGGCCGGGCCGGTCGGGTTGTTCGTCATCGGCACCGCTCCCCCATCCTCACCGATCTTGGCCGCGCATCGACGGCGACACAAGCCAACCCGGTTCCGGTTCGGCCGGGTTCGTCGCGACCGCGCGCACCCGCGGGGCCGCGCTACGGGGCGACGTCCAGCGCGGCGCGCTTGGCGGCGCGCCGAACCTCGCGCGGCTGGCTCCAGTCGTTGTTGAACGCCGCCGGCTCCCACGAACCATAGGTCGGGTTGGGCAGCATCCACCAGCGCTCGCCGAACCATTGTCCATGTGCATCCAGCAGCGCGGCGCGGCCATCGGCGGTGTTGGACAACACCTGCACGAAGTCGCCGAGCTGGTCGCCGAACTGCATCAGCACGCGGTAATCGCGCCCTACCTGTTCACGCCGGCAGTTCTTCTCGCTGCCGTGCTGCTCGCAGCCGTCGACGTGGGTGCCCAGCCCGAGAAAAGCGCCGGCGTCCTTGACCGGCATGCCGACGCTGCGCAGATTGGCGATGGTGGCGACGTCCAGGTGCTGCGCGCGATTGGAGATGTAGACGATGGTGATGCCGCGCGCGGTCGCCGCGCGCGCGAAGTCGACCACGCCCGGCACTGCCGCGGCGCTCCGCTCGTTGACCCAGTCCGACCAGGTCACCTCGTCGTACTGGGTGCCGTTGCGTACCAGCCGGGCCTGGTACGGCGAGTTGTCGAGCACGGTCTCGTCGATGTCCATGACCACCGCCGGCGGCAGCCCGGTGCCGGGGTTGGCCCGCTCCCCCGGCACCAGCGCGTCCCAGTCCTTCTCGGCCAGCGCGCGGTCGAGCTGGGCGGCGGCGGCGCGGAACGCCTGTTCGCCCAGCGCCCGGTACTCGGCCGAGGCCTGCACCCACAGCACTGCATTGAGGTTGTCGTCGGCGCCGGCGGCAGCGGTGCTGGCGACGTCGGCCTGCGCCGCAGGCGTCGAGGTCTGGACATGCTGGCAGGCCGTCAGCGACAGCGCGGCGGCGAGGACGGAGGCGGCGAGGACGTGCAGGCGCATGGGGACCGGCGGTGGCTTCGGGTCGGCGAGTGTAGCGAACCGATGCGACGCCAATGCCGCCGTGGCCTTGCGTGCCTCGCACCTGTGGCCATCAGCCCTCGAGCAGGGCCTTGATCGCGGCAAACCCCGCAGTCGCGCGCTCGTGCTTGCGCGCCGCATCGGCGACCGGATCGGCACCGTCACGCTGCACCTCGGCCGCCGGCAGTTCGGCCAGGAAGCGGCTCGGCTGCAGCCGGATCTTGTCGCCCCAGCGCTGGGTCTCGCGCGAATGCGACAGATACAGCGCCTCCTTGGCGCGGGTGATGCCGACGTAGAACAGGCGCCGCTCCTCGTCGATGCGGCCCTCGTCGAGGCTGGCCTCGTGCGGCAGCACACCGTCCTCGACCCCCACGATGAATACATAGCGGAATTCCAGCCCCTTGGCGCCGTGCAGGCTCATCAACCGCACCTGGTTGCCGGCATCGCCCTTGTCGGCGTGCGACAGCAGCGCGAGCTGGGCCGCAAGTTCGCTCGCGCCCTGGCGCCGATCGCGGCGCTCGCCGTCCGCGCTGCCGCCGTCGAACCAGTCGGCAAGTTCCTCCAGGTTCTGCCGGCGGCGCTGGAAACTGGCGTCGTCCTTGCACTGCTCGCGGATCGACTGCAGCAGCCCGCTGCGCTTGGCGAGCTCGCGCACCAGCTCCGCCGGCGGCAGTTGCTGCGCATCCGCGCGCAACTTGCGCAGGATCGTGACGAAGCCGTCCAGCGCATTGGCCGCACGCGGCGCGAGCTGCTTGAGCGCGCCGACCGACTCGGCCGCGCGCGACATCGGCATCCCCGCGTGCTGCGCCAGCTCGGCGAGTTTCGCCAGCGTGGTCGCGCCGACCTCGCGCTTGGGCGAGGTCACCGCGCGCAGGAACGCGGCATCGTCCTCGGGGTTGGCGATCAGCCGCAGCCACGACAGCGCGTCCTTGACCTCGCCGCGCTCCAAAAACGCGGTGCCACCGCTGAGGTGATACGGCACGCGCACCATCTGCAAGGCTTTTTCCAAAGCACGCGACTGGAAGTTGCCGCGGAACAGGACGCAGAAGTCGCTCCACGGCGCCTGCTTCGCCTCGGCCAGGAAGCTGATTTCGGCGGCGACCTTCTCCGCCTCGTGAGCGCTGTCGCGGCATTCCCAGACGCGGATGCGCTCGCCGTCGGGCTGCTCGCTCCACAGGGTCTTCAGGTGCTCGTGCGGGTTGTTGGCGATCAGCGCGTTGGCCGCGCGCAGCACGCGATTGCTGCAGCGGTAGTTCTGCTCCAGCTTGACGATCCGCAGGTCCGGGTAGTCGGTGGCGAGCTGCGACAGGTTCTCCGGGTTGGCGCCGCGCCAGGCATAGATCGACTGGTCGTCATCGCCCACGCAGGTGAACATGCCGCGCGTGCCGGCCAGGGCCTTGAGCAGCCGGTACTGCGCGTCGTTGGTATCCTGGCACTCGTCGACCAGCAGGTAGCCGATGCGCTCGCGCCAGCCCAGGGCGACGTCGTTGTCGGTCTCCAGCAACTGCACCGGCAGGCGGATCAGGTCGTCGAAATCGACCGCGTTGAACGTGGTCAGTCGCGCCTGGTAGCGCGCGTAGAGCTTGGCCGCATCAACCTCGCGCGGGCTGCCGGCCGCCATGGCCGCCTGCTCCGGTGACAGGCCGGCGTTCTTCGCCCGCGAGATCAGGTTGCGCATCGCGTCGACCACGTCCGGCTTGCTGCCCGGCGCCAGCAGGTCCTTGATCTGCGCCCCGCTGTCGTCGCTGTCGAAGATGCTGAACCCGCGCCGCAGCCCGACCTTGGCGTGGTCGATCTGCAGCATGCGCAGGCCGAGCGCGTGGAACGTGCAGATCGTGAGGCCTTCGGCACCATCGCCGCGGATGCGCTTGGCGACGCGCTCGCGCATTTCCTTGGCGGCCTTGTTGGTGAAGGTGATCGCGGCGATGCGCTTGGCCGGCATGCTCCCGCTGGCGATCAGGTGCGCGATCTTCTCGACGATCACCCGCGTCTGGCCACTGCCGGCGCCGGCAAGCACGAGCAGGGGGACGTCGACCTGCAGGACGGCGGCGCGTTGGGGGGGATTGAGGCCGTGCATGGAACCTTCGTGGCGGGATGGGGCCGCCAGCGGCGACATCGGCATGCCAATTTTACCAGTGCGCGGCATGCAGACGCGGTTCCATTGTCGCGTGTGGACCCCAGAACGGCGTGGCGAGCTTCGGATCGGCGTCCAGCCTGCCGGCCCGCCGCTAAACTGCGGCCATGGCCAAGCTCTATTTCTACTACTCGGCGATGAACGCCGGGAAGACCACCACCCTGCTGCAGTCCGCGCACAACTACCGCGAGCGCGGCATGCGCGTGGCGCTGCTGACGCCGCGGCTTGACCATCGCGCCGGCAGCGGCACGGTCGCCTCGCGGATCGGCCTGCAGTCCGAAGGCATCGCGTTCGGTGCCGGACAGGACCTGGAGGCGCTGGTTCGCGCCGACGTCGCCGCCCGCGGTCGCCTGCACTGCGTCCTGGTCGACGAGGCACAGTTCCTGCGCAGGCCGCAGGTGTGGCAGCTCAGCGATGTCGTCGACGCGCTTGGAATCCCGGTGCTGTGTTACGGCCTGCGCACCGATTTCCGCGGCGAGTTGTTCGAGGGCAGCCAGTACCTGCTGGCCTGGGCCGACGAGATCAGCGAGATCAAGACGATCTGCCACAGCGGCAAGAAGGCGACCATGAACCTGCGCGTGGACGCGCAGGGCCGCGCGGTGAGCGATGGGCCGCAGGTTGAGATCGGCGGCAACGAGCGCTACCTGTCGGTTTCGCGCGCCGAGTACAAGAAGGTGATGCGCGGAGAAGGGGTCATCGACCCGATGCAGCCTTCGCTTTCGCTGCCAATGCCGGCGCCGCACGCCACCGACGACGCCTGAAGCAGCCGGCACTCACGGCGTCGCGAGCGCCGTCGACCCCGATTCATTTGCCAGCGGCATCCCGCAACCGTGCTGGATCGCGGCCACCTCGCGCGCGATGACGCCGCCTTCCGGCTGCGCCTGCTGCAGCCGCATGCCCAGTGAACGCAGCCTCTGCAATGCCTCGGCGCGCGGCGGGCCGCCGCAACGGACGCCGGCGGCATGGGCCTGCGCGCGCCAGGCAACCCCGCGTAGCGCCAGGTCGCTCTGCGGCAGCTTGGCCAAGGCATCCAGTGTGTCCAGCCCGTCGACTCTCGTGATGCCGGCGGGTGCCGACTTCGCATCATGGATCGCCAGTGCCAGTTCGGCCTGGCGGCTGTGGGGGTGGTTGGGGCCGTACCCGTCGCGGGTCACCATCACCGCGCGGGCCAGGCGCGCACGGCCGGCCTCGGCCTGTCCCAGCGCGATCTCGACCTCGCCGAGCAGGCGCTCGGTGTCCCCGACCAGCGGGTGTTCCGGGCCATAGCGCTGGCGCCGCAATATCCGCGCCTCGATCAACAGCGGTCGCGCCTCATCACCGCGGCCTGCCTGGTGCAGGATCGTGGCGAGATGAAACAGCGCCTCGGAGGTCGCGGCCGGGTTGTCCTGGCGGCGTGCCATCGCCAGCGCCTGTCGTGCGGAGCGGCGCGCGGCTGCCAGATCGGCCAGTTGCCATTGGGCCTGGGCGACGTCCAGAAGGCTGCTGGCAAGCGCCTGGTGATTTTCCGGCAATCGCCGTTCCAGTTCGGCATGGATGCCGCGCAGTTCGACCAGTGCTTCGGAGAACCGGCCCTGGTCGGAATGGATGCGCGCGAGCTGGCGGCGAACCGACAGCGTGGTCGGGTGCTGCGGACCGTGCAGTTCGCTGGACACCGTCAGCGCCGCCCGCACTTCGCGCTCGGCATCGCCCAGCGCCCCCTGCGAGCGGTGCAGGCTGCCCAGGTCGCGACGCACGTCGATCAGCAGCGGATGGCGGTCGCCGGAATCGCGCAGCAACTGCGCGCGCGCGGCCTGCAAGCCCTGCATTGCCGAATCGGTCTGCCCGGTGTCGGCAAGCAGCCCGCTGAGGTCGAGCAGGTTTTCGATCTCGCCGGTGCGGTCGCCGTTGTCGCGGCGCAGCGCAAGGGAGCGCTCGAACAACCGTCGCGCACTGCGCCGTTCGCCGTTGGCGGCGCGGCAACGACCCAGTTGCGAGTAGAACTCGGCGGCCTGCGGCGGGAGTTTCGCCTGTTCGCGCTGCGCCGCGGGCAAATGCGGCTGCATGGTGTCGATGCAGCCGCGCGGGTCGCCGAGCAGGCGCAGTACGCGGCCCCGCTGCGTCAGCGATTCCAGGCGCAGGCTCGCCGGGATGCCGTTGCCCGCGCCGCGGGAGAGATTGGCGATGATCGCAGCCTGTTGCTCAAGCAGGTCGCGCGCCTGTTCGTAGTCGCCAAGGCCGGTACGCAGCCGCGCGACCACGCCCAGCAGTTCCGCGCGCGCGCGCGGCTGCTGCAGCAGTTCGCGGTTGCCGCGCTCGATCGAGGCATTCAGCAGTTCACGCAGGTCAAGCGGCTGGTCGTCGCGCGCGCCGCCGGCATTCTCGAACACCCCGAGCATGAAGTTCTGCATCGCCTGCGCGCGGCTGGCCTCGCGCACCGCCTCGCGCGCCTGCCACGCGACGATCATCAGCGCCGCGCCCAACACGCCGACCATGAGCAGCGCACTGGCCAGCGACCAGCGATGCCGGCGCAGGTACTTCTGCATCCGGTAACCCAGGCTCTGCGGACGCGCATGCACCGGCCGGCCCGATGCATGGCGAAGCAGGTCCTGCGAAAGCGCCTCGACCGAGGGGTACCGATGCTCGGCGCGCTTGGACAGGGTCTTGAGCACGATGTTGTCGAGGTCGCCGGCCAGCACCCGGGCGTGCCTGCGGCGTGACGACGCGTCGGCCGTGCCGGCATCGTCGCGGCCGGTGGTCTGGGAGTTTCGCAGCACACTCTGCGACGGCCGCAGCGGGTCGACGGCGAGGATCGCCTCCTCCCATGCCGCATCGCTGTTGCGTCGGAGCCGATAAGGCTTGTGATCGGTAAGCAGCTCGAACAGGACCACGCCGAGCGAATACACGTCGGTCATCGTGGTGACCGGCTCGCCGCGGATCTGCTCGGGGGCGGCGTAATGCAGGGTGAAGGCGCGCACGCCGGTCCGGGTCTGCTCGGGGGCCGCATCGGTGTCGAGCAGCTTGGCGATACCGAAATCCAGCAACCGCACCTCGCCGGCGGGCGTCACCAGGATGTTGGAGGGCTTGAGATCGCGGTGAACGATGAGGTTGGCGTGGGCGTGGCTGACCGCGTCGCAGATCTGGCTGAACATGCGCAGCCGCGCTGCCAGCGGCACGCGCTGCTCGCGGCAGTAGTCGGTGATCGGGATGCCGTCGACGTACTCCAGCGCGAGGTACGGCAGCCCGCTGGCACTGAGACCGGCATCCAGCAGGCGGGCAATGTGCGGATGCGCCAGGCGCGCGAGGATCTGGCGCTCGCGGGTGAAGCGCAGGCGCAGGTTGGCCTCCACCAGCCCAGGCCGCAACAGCTTCAGCGCCACCCGGCGCTGGTACAGGCCGTCGGCCCGCGCCGCCAGCCAGACCTGGCCCATGCCGCCCTCGCCAAGCAGCCCCTCCAGCCGATAGGGGCCGACTTCGGCGCCGGCCCGCAGCTGCGCTATCGGCGGCATCACCGGCTCGGACAGGAAATCCTCCTGCCCGTCCTCCAGCGCGATCAAGGCCTCGATTTCGTCCGCAAGCACTTCGTCCTCGGCCCGCAGCGCCTGCAGCCGCTGGGCCCGCGCGACCGATGGAAGATCGAACAACTCGTCAAGCAGGGGCGACAGCCGTTGCCAGCGGGCGTTGTCCATCGCGCGACCGTCAATCGTCCTTCAGTGAGGCCAGCAGGAACAGCCGCGCCTTCTGCCAGTCGCGGCGGATGCTGCGTTCGGAGCGCTGCAACAGCGCGGCGATCTCCAGTTCCGACAACCCGGCGAAGTAGCGCAGCTCCACCACCTGCGCCAGCCGTGCATCCACGTCCGCGAGCCGGGTCAGGGCGGTGTCCAGCCCCAGCATCTCCTCGTCCAGGCGCACGCCGCCCTCGAGGTCCTGGGGCAGGTCGGTGACGCGGTGCAGGTCGCCGCCGCGTTTCTGGGCGAGGCGCTGGCGGGCGTAGTCGATCACCACGCTGCGCATCGCCGAGGCGGCATAGGCGAAAAAGTGGGCGCGGTCGTCGAATTTGGCCTCGCGCCGGCCGGCGAGCTTGAGGTAGGCCTCGTGCACCAGCGCGGTCGCATCCAGGGTGTGTCCGTGCTGACCCGCCAGTTGCCGCCGGGCCATGGTGTGGAGTTCCTGGTAGAGCGTCGCCAGGACCCGATCGAGCGCTCCCCGATCCCCATCGCGTGCCGCATCCAGCAACAGGGTGATATCTGCGCCGTCAGCCATCCTGGTCCTCCGTTGATACCCGGGACAATTGTGGGCGCCTGCAATCAAGAAAGCGTGACGACCATCACAGTACCATGAGGTTGCCGATGTCGAGCGACGTTCAGCCCTGGCAGTGCCCACACCATACGGAGGCCCGCTGGCCGATCAATGCCTGCCGCAGCACCCGCCCGCAGCGCCGGCACGGCTCGCCGCCACGGCCGTAGACCCACAGCTCCTGCTCGAAGTACCCCGGCGCGCCATCGGGGCTGATGAAATCGCGCAGCGTGGTACCGCCGCGCGCGATGGCGTGGCCCAGGATCGTGGTGACCGCTTCGGCCAGCCGTGCGTAACGCCGGCGTGACACCTCCCCCGCCGCGCGCTGCGGCGCGATGCCCGCGGCGAACAGCGCTTCGGCGGCGTAGATGTTGCCGACACCGACGACCACGCGCTGGTCCATCAGGAAGTTCTTCACCGGCGCGCTGCGCCCACGGCTGCGGCTGAACAGGTAATCGCCGTCGAACCCGGGACCGGCCCCTTCGACCGGCAGCGGCTCGGGGCCGAGCGCAGCCAGCAGCGGATGGATCTGCCCCGGCGGCTGCCACAACAGGCAGCCGAACCGCCGCGGATCGTTGAAGCGCAGCACCCGGCCGTCGCAGCCGGGCCCGGCATCCAGCAGCAGGTCGACGTGGTCGTGCGCGCGCAGCGGCGTCTGCGCGGGCAACACGCGCAGGCTGCCGGACATCCCCAGGTGCAGCAGGGCACTGCCGGCGGCGGTGTCCAGCAACAGGTACTTGGCGCGGCGACGTACGGCGAGGATGCGCTGGCCCGGAAGCAGGGACTGGATCTCCCCGGCGATCGGCCAGCGCAGGTCCGGGCGGCGCAGGTGGGCGGCCATCACCCGGCGGCCGACCAGGTGCGGGGCCAGACCCGCGCGGGTGGTTTCGACTTCGGGCAGCTCGGGCATGCGTCCAGCTTACCGGCGCCCGGCGGTACGGGCAGCACGGTTTCGGGATGAATGCGGCGCGTGGCGGAATTGATCCGGGCACTGCACGCCCCCATCACTGGATGGGTGCCCGAGGCGCGCGCGAGTGTCGCGCCCGATGGCATCATTCGCCTGGGGGCACTGGTTTCCCCGATCCACGTTTTCGGAGTCCGTAATGCTTGCTTCCCTGCTCGACTTCCTCGCCGGAGGCCTGCTGCAGGCCGGGTGGGGCAGCCTGCTGATCTACTTCCTGGTCGCCACCCAGCTCACGATCTTCTCGGTCACGCTGTACCTGCACCGCTCGATGGCGCACCGCGCGGTCGACTTCCACCCGGTGCTCGCGCACGGCTTCCGCTTCTGGACGTGGCTGACCACCTCGATGATCACGCGCGAGTGGGCTGCGATCCACCGCAAGCACCACGCCAAGTGCGAGACCGACGAAGACCCGCACAGCCCGCAGTTCAAGGGCATCAAGACGGTGTTCTGGCGCGGCGTGGAGCTCTACCGCGAGGCCCGCAACGACCGCGAGTCGATCGAGAAGTACGGCAAGGGCTGCCCCGACGACTGGATCGAGCGCCACCTCTACACGCGCTACCCGACCCTCGGCCCGACCGTGCTGCTGTTCGCCAGCTTCGCCCTGTTCGGCGTGGCCGGCATCGCGCTGTGGGCGCTGCAGATGGCGTGGATCCCGTTCTGGGCCGCTGGCGTGGTCAACGGCCTCGGCCACTGGTGGGGCTACCGCAACTTCGAAACCGCCGACACCTCCACCAACCTGACGCCGTGGGGCGTGTGGATCGGCGGCGAGGAACTGCACAACAACCACCATGCGTTCCCCAGTTCGGCACGGTTCGCGCTGCGCAGGTTCGAATTCGACATCGGCTGGAGCACGCTGCGACTGTTGCAGGCCGTCGGCCTGGCCAAGGTGTTGCGGGTCGCGCCATCGCTGGACGTGCGTCCCAACATCGCCATGCCCGACAGCGAGACGCTCAAGGCGCTGCTGGCGATCCGCTTCCAGGCGATGACCGACTACTACCGCGGCGTCACCCTGCCGGCGCTGCGCGAGGAGGCCGCGCAGGCCAACGCGCGCGTGCGCGCACTGCTGCCGGGCAAGCTGCGCAAGGGCCTGGCCGACGGCGGCCGCTGGCTCGACCGCGACGCGCAGTCGCGCCTGCAGGCGTGGATCGCCGAACGCCCGCGGATGGCCACGATTGCCGAGTACCGCCAGCGGCTGGCGCAGGTGCTCGACGAGCGTTCGCACGACGCGCAGGCGACGCTCGCCAGGCTGCACGCGTGGTGCGCCGAGGCCGAGGCCAGCGGCATCCATGCGCTGGAGGAGTTCTCGGCGCGCCTGAAGGGGTACGCGCTGGTCCCGGCGCGCGCTTGAACCCGCGGATGCAGCCGTTCGCTCGACGCAAACGGGGCCGCGCCGCGCGCGCGGCGTGGTGTTCGCTGCTCGCCGTGGCACTGTCGCTGCCTGCCGCGGCCCAGCT
>DATHRJ010000067.1:0-17097 GCA_035465455.1 Lysobacter sp. | reverse complement strand
GGCGTTGGCGTTGGGGTCGGTCATGGTCGGGCTCCTGCGCAGCAATACCCGATTGTCGCGGGTTTGCGGTGCGGGCGCCAAATTCGATGCTGTCGGCGCGGGTATTGCAACGCGTCCCGGCAAGTCCGGATTCCCGGCCGTGGATCGCCCGCCCGCAGAAGCCGAGCTGCGGGTCGTGTCCGGTCGCATCTCCGCGGCCCGCGGGAGATCGTAGGGCGAATGGTGTCGGTTGCAGAAGTCCAGGGTCATCGGGAGGCTGGGGCCGTCAGGCACGGGCTTCGGATTCCACGGGCGTGGTTATCTGCCGCCGGATGGGCCTGCAAGTGACCGGCTCACGCTCTAGACTTGCCCGCACCATGTCCCTGCAGCCCATCGTCCTGCCGGATGCGCAACTCGCGCATGACCCGCACTGGTTGGCGCCCGCGGCGGCCGACGCGCTGTTCACCCGTTTGCGGCAGGAAGTGGAGTGGGAAGTGCACCGTATCCGCCTGTTCGGGCGCGAAGTCGACAGCCCGCGATTGAGTTGCTGGATCGGCGATGCGGATGCAGGCTACCGTTACTCGGGCACGCACTTCGAGCCACGGCCATGGCCGCCGGTCCTGCAGCAGATCCGCGCGCGGCTGGCGCGCGAGCTGGGGGTCGCGTTCAACAGCGTGCTGGCCAACCTCTACCGCAGCGGTGCCGATGCGATGGGTTGGCACAGCGACGACGAGCGCGAGCTCGGTGCCAGGCCGGTGATCGCTTCGCTGAGCCTGGGTGCCGAGCGTCGGTTCCTGCTCAGGCACCGGCGCGAACCGGAGCGGAAACTCGCGATCGCGTTGGGCCCGGGCAGTCTGCTGGTGATGTCGGCAGACACCCAGCGGCATTACCGGCACTCGTTGCCGCGGACCCGGCGCGCGGTCGGGGAGCGCATCAACCTGACCTTCCGGGTGGTGGGTGCATGACGCACCGCGCCAGCCGCCTGGTCTCAGCGCCCGGGCTGGCGCTCGTGTCCCGCGCCGCTGTCGAGCACCCAACCTGCCAGTTCGTGACTGACCGCGCCCAGTGCCTGTTCGAAGGCGACGACGACATCCGGCACCGCGGTGCTCGCTGCCGGCTGTGCGTGCAGGAAAGTGCGCATCGCGACCACCTGCTGGTCGCGCGCGTACAACAGCTTGGCGTTGACCTCGATCGTGGCGGCCGGCATGGCGCCGGGCAGCGCGTAATCGGACTCGAAACGGCGCAGGTCCAGCACCAGCTTGTAATCGGCACTGACGCCGCTGCCCTGGCGGGCCACGGCGGGGATGCGGCCGGAATCCTCCAGCGCACGCAGCAGTGCGTCCTGGAGCATCTCGCTGGGTCGCTTGGCCCAGCTCGCGTCCTTGTAGACCTGCAACTCGTTCGGGCTCGGTCGCACGACGATGCGCGAGCTGTCGAGCATGCGTGCAGCCAGCGGACTGGTGACCGACAGCTGCCAGGACACTTCGGGCCAGGCCGGATCGGCCGGAACGCGCGGATCGGGCGAGTAGATCGCATCCCCGCCGTTGGAGCCGCCGCCGAGCGCCGCGCAGGCGGACAGCAGCACCAGGGCCGCGGCGCCCAGCGCAGGGCGCAGCACACGGAAGCGGATAGGTCGGAAGGGCATGCTCATTCGGGTTCGAACTCCTTGGGTGCATCGCCGCCGAGCAGGTAACGCGCCGGGCCGGCGTCGAACTGGTCGCTGATGCTGCGCAGGTCGCGCACCAGCAGCCGCAACTCGCCCAGCGAGGGGCCCAACTGGGCGAGCCCGTCGTTGGCGAAACTGTTGATCGCGGCGCGGTTCTCGCCAAGGATCGCATCGGCGTTGCCGGCTGCCGAGTCGAGGCTGGCCAGCGTGCCGTCCAACCGCGACACCAGCCCCGGCAGCTTTGCCACCAGTTCGCGGTCGATGTCCTCGACCGCACGATTGGTGGTGGCCAGGGTGCCCTGCAGTTGCTCGCTGGCCTGACGCGCGTTGACGATCAGCGCGCGCAGGTCCTCGCGCTGTTCGGCGACCGCGCCGGTCATCGATTCGATGTTGGCCAGGGTGGCCGACACGCGCTTGACGTTTTCCTCGCTCAGCACCTGGTCCAGCCGCGCGACCAGGCGGTTGGCGGTGTCGGCGATGTTTTGCAGCGCCGACGCCTCGGCCTGGATCACC
Organism: Lysobacter sp.; assembly: GCA_035465455.1. Lineage (GTDB taxonomy): Bacteria > Pseudomonadota > Gammaproteobacteria > Xanthomonadales > Xanthomonadaceae > Lysobacter_K. The sequence continues at coordinate 14,939 of DATHRJ010000067.1, read as the reverse complement.
GGGATCTCGCGTCCATCGACGTCCGCCAGCGCGGGGCTGCCGGGGCTGCCGCCGGTGAGCTGGATGATCGGGCTGCCGGTGAGGCTGGGCATCGAGATCTTGGCGCGGGTGTCGGCCTTGATCGGTGCGTCGGCCTGCAGCCGCAGCTGCGCGATCACGCGGCGCGGGTCGTCCGGGGCCAGCCGCAGCTTCTGCACGGTGCCCACCGAGATGCCGTTGTACTGCACCGTGCTGCCCTCGCTGAGGCCGGTCACCGGCTCGTTGAAGACCACCAGGTACTCGCGCCAGCTCTGCTCGGAGGAGTACTTGGCTGCCCACAGCGCAAACAGCAGCAGGAACAGCGACACGATCAGCGTGAACACACCGATGAGCACGTAATTGGCTTTTGTTTCCATCGTCAACGGTCTCGTGGTTCGGGGGCGTCGCCGCCGGCCCGGTTCTGGGCCTGCTGCGCGGCGCGGGCGCGCGGGCCATGGAAGTACTCGCGCACCCAAGGATGGTCCAGTTGCTCGATCTCCGCGCGCGGCGCGCAGGCGATCACCTTGCGATCGGCGAGTACGGCAATGCGGTCACAGATAGAGTAGAGCGTGTCGAGGTCGTGTGTGATCAGGAACACCGTCAGCCCCAACGCCTGCTGCAGGGTGCGGATCAGGTTGTCGAAGGCCGCCGCGCCGATCGGGTCGAGCCCGGCGGTCGGTTCGTCCAGGAACAGCAGCGGCGGGTCGAGCGCCAGCGCACGCGCGACGCCGGCGCGCTTGCGCATGCCGCCCGAGAGCTGCGAAGGCAGCTTGTTCAGCGAATCGGCCGGCAACCCCGCCAGCTTCACCTTGAGCAGCGCAAGTTCGTAGCGCAGCGAATCGGGCAGGTGGCGGTGATATTCCTTGAGCGGCACCTGCACGTTCTCGCCGACGGTGAGCGACGAGAACAGGGCGCCATCCTGGAACAGCACGCCGCTGCGGCGCTCGATCTGCCGGCGCACGTCCGGGTCCTCGCTGCGCGCGTCGATGCCGAGCACCTCGATCTCGCCTTCGTCGGGTTTGCGCAGTCCCAGGATCGAGCGCATCAGCACCGACTTCCCCGAGCCCGAACCGCCGACCACGCCGATGATCTCGCCCGGCATCACGTCCAGGTCGACGCCGTCGTGCACCACCTGGTCGCCGAACCGATTGACCAGGCCGCGCACGCGGATGATCGGCGCGACGGTCTCGCCGAGCGGCGCCACCCGGGTCAAATCCCCATCTCCATGAACCAGATCGCCGCCATCGCATCCAGGATGATCACCAGCGAAATCGACTGCACGACACTGGAGGTGGTGCGTTCGCCGACCGACTGCGCGGTGCCCTGCACCTGCAGGCCTTCCAGGCAGCCGATCAGGGAGATCACCAGCGCGAACACCGGCGCCTTGACCAGGCCGACGATGAAATGCCGCAACTCCATCGTGTCCTGCATCCGCGCCAGGTACTGCTGCGGCGGAATGTCGAGCCCGTAGGCGCCCACCGTGAGCCCGCCGAGCAGGCCGGCGATCATCCCCACGAAGGTCAGCAGCGGCATCATGACCAGCAGCGCGAGCACGCGCGGGATCACCAGCAGGTCGATCGGGTCCATCCCCAGGGTGCGGATCGCATCGACCTCCTCGCGGCTTTTCATCGAGCCGATCTGCGCGGTGAACGCGCTGGCGGTGCGTCCGGCGAGGATGATCGCGGTCAGCAGCACGCCGAACTCGCGCAGGAACGCGATGCTGACCAGTTCCACCACGTAGATCACCGCGCCGAAGTCGCGCAGGATGTTGGAGCCCAGGAACGCCACCACCGCACCGACCAGAAAGCACAGCAGCGCGACCAGCGGCACCGCGTCGAGACCCACCTGTTCCATGTGGTGCACGGTCGCGGTGGCGCGGAAGCGCAGCGGCTGGCGCACCGTGCGCAGCAGCTTCGCCAGCACCTCGCCGAAGAACGCGACCAGCGCCAGCGACTCCTTCCAGTTGTCGGCAACGGCAAAACCCAGCCGCCCCATTGCCGCGGCGAGACCGTACTCGCGCTTGCGCCGCGGGCGGTCGTCGGGCACGTCCTCGATTGCGCTGACCAGTGCGCGGTGTTTCTCGTCGAAGCTGAAGTCGCCGAAATCCAGGTCGCGGCGATCGGCGAAGCGCATCAGCTGCAGCACGCCCAACGAGTCCAGGCGCTCCACCCCAGTGGCGTCGATGCGCGTGGCGGTGCGCGGGGCCCGGGTCAGGCAGGCGCTGATCGCAGCGGCGTAGTTCAGCGTCCAGCGCCCGGACAGGCGCAGCCGCGAAGCGTCGCTGGCATCGATCTCGAACTCGGGTGGATGCGCGGCAGGTGCGGTCATGGGGCCTCGTGGCGGCAGGATACAGCCTCCGTGGCGCACCGGGCGTCACGCCTCGCATCGGCAGCGGCAGCGGCATCGACGCGCGCGCATGCGATCCTTGCGCCCATGTCGAACCTGCTGCCCCTGACCGCCACCAGCTACGAAGCGCGGATCAACTTCGTGGTCGAGCTCGCCGAGCGCCTGCACCTGTACGGCACCACCGCGCAGCGTCTGGAAGGCGCGCTGATCGCGGTGTCGCAGCGGCTCAAGCTGGACTGCGAGCCCTGGACCAGTCCGACCGCACTGATCCTGACCTTCAGTGACCCGCTGCGCCCGCCCGGCGACCGCGACACCACCCGGGTGATCCGGGTGCCGCCCGGCGAGAACGACCTGCACCGGCTCAGCCAGGCCGACCGCATCGCCGAGGCGGTGCTGGCCAACCGCACCGACCTGGCCGCCGGCCATGCGGCGTTGCTTGCGCTGGACAAGCCGCGCGGCCGGGTCTGGCACGCGATGCAGGTGCTGGGGTTCGCACTGGCGGCCGGCTCGGTGGGCGGCCTGCTGCGGTTGCCGTGGCTCGACATTGGCGTTGCTGCGAGCACCGGGCTGCTGATCGGGCTGCTGATCCAGCTGGCGGGCCGCAGGCCCGGCCTGCGTGAGGCGCTGGACGCGGTGGCGGCGATGTTTGCCGCGGGCATCGCGATCCTCGTCGCCACCTTCGTCGCGCCGCTGAACCAGAACACCGTGATCATCGCCTCGCTGATCGTGCTGTTGCCCGGCATGGCGCTGACCAACGCGATCAACGAGCTCACCAGCCAGCACCTGGTCGCCGGGGTCGCCCGTTTTGCGGGGGCGATCACCACCGTGCTGAAGCTCACCGTCGGCGTGGCGATCGCCTGGTACCTGGCCAACCTGCTGGGCTTGCAGCCGCACGTCCGGGCATGGCGCCCGCAGCCGGAGTGGGTCGAATGGGCGGCGTTGCTGCTGTCCTCGTTCGCCTTCGCGGTGCTGTTCCGCGCCGACCGCCGCGATTACCCGCTGGTCATGGCCGCAGCCGCGGGCGGTTATCTGATCTCGCGCTTCGGTGGCCTTGCCTGGGGCAGCCCCGCGGGTATTTTCCTCGCGGCGCTGGTGATGACCGCCGCCGGCAACGCCTATGCGCGCTGGTGGCACCGTCCTGGGGCGATTATCCGCGTGCCCGGAATAATCCTGCTGGTGCCCGGCAGCGCCAGCCTGCGCGGGCTGCTGGACCTGATCCTGCAGCAGGATGTCAACGCCGGCGAGATCGCCTTGCTGGCGGTGGTGAATATCCTGATGGCGCTGGTTGCCGGCCTGCTGTTCGGCAACCTGCTGCTGCCGCCGCGGCGGAATCTGTAGTCACGCGCGTCTACCACCGGGCCATTGCTTAGCTGGGTTTTCTCTTGCCGCAAATGAAAACGCCGGCTCGTGGCCGGCGTTCCTGTTTCATGGGGTCCTGATCGGAAAACTACTTGATCAGGAATTCCTCGGGGCTGCGGCCGTTGCTGGTATACGCCGCCAGCCAGCGCGGCTGCTTGCCGCGACCGCTCCAGGTCTCGGTCGGGCTGGCCGGGTTGCGATACTTCGGCGCCACCTTGCCCAGCGGCTTGCGGGTTTTCTTGGCGGCGCTCTTGCCCGCCGCGCGCGGCTCGCGGGCCACGGCGCCGCCGGTACCGAACAGTTCGGCGATGGTGTAACCCTCGTTCTTGGCCTGCTGGGTCAGCTTCTTGCGCACCACGCTGACCGGCTTGCGCTTGTTCAGCGTGGTCTTGCGCTTCTTGGCCTGGTTGATCAGCGATTCAAGCTCTTTCGCCGATAGGGTATTGATGTCGATGGGCATGCTGCCTCCGTTGGGGGTTAATGGGATCGGTCGATGGCCGATCCCTGGCCCGCCGGCTCATCATAGGGCGCAGGTGGGGTCAAGTAAATGCGAAAGATTCCTGCCATTAACCGGATGTCACCCGGGCATGCGCCCGCCGCGGGTTATTCGCCGCTCCGCGCAGGCGCCAGCCGCGACAGCAGTTGCGTGCGGTCGAGATTTTCCGCCTCACTTGCGCGGCGATGTCGATACTCGAAAGTGCCCGACGCCAGCCCGCGTTCCGAAACCACCACCCGGTGCGGAATGCCGATCAGTTCCATGTCGGCGAACATCGCCCCTGGACGCAGGCCGCGGTCGTCAAGCGCGGCCTCGATTCCGGCCGCCAGCAGCTCGCGATACAGCGCATCGGCGGCTTCGGCCACGGCCGCATCCTTTTTTGGATTGATCACGCACACCACTGCCTGCCACGGCGCCATCGCCTCGGGCCAGGCGATGCCGGCGTCGTCGTGGTTCTGCTCGATCGCCGCCGCCACGATTCGAGATACCCCGATCCCGTAACAACCCATCGCCGGCGTGGCGGCCTTGCCATTCTCGTCCAGCACGCTGGCACCCATCGCCTGCGCATACTGGCAGCCGAGCTGGAACACATGGCCGACCTCGATTCCGCGGGCGATGCCGAGGGTGCCGCAGCCGTCCGGCGACAGGTCGCCCTCGACCACGTTGCGGATGTCGGCGACCAGCGCCGGTTCCGGCAGGTCGCGGCCCCAGTTGATTCCGGTCAGGTGGTAGCCCTTCTCGTTGGCCCCGGCGACAAAGTCGGCAAGCGCGGCGACACCGCGGTCGGCGATAACCCGGATCGACGCATTGGTGGTAACCGGTCCGATGAACCCGGGTTCGGTGCCGAGCTGCTCGAGGATCTCCGCCTCGGTCGCCAGGCGGTAATCGGCCAGCCCCGGCAACTTCGCCAGTTTGATTTCGTTGAGGGTGTGGTCGCCGCGCACCAGCGCCAGCACCAGTTGCGGCTGGGCGGAATCGTCGGCGCCGATCAGCGCGATCGATTTCACCGTCCGCGCCAGCGGCACTCCCAGCAGTGCGGCCACGGCCTCGCAGGTTCTCTGGAACGGGGTTTCTGCCCGCGCCATCGCCGCACCCGCGGCGGCGCGCGCGCCCGGCGCCAGCGCTTCGGCGAGCTCGATATTGGCGGCGTAATCGGAACCGCTGGCAAACGCGATCGCGTCCTCACCGGACTCGGCCAGCACGTGGAACTCGTGTGAGGCGCTGCCGCCGATCGCGCCGGTGTCGGCGAACACCGCGCGGAATTTCAAGCCCAGGCGGGTGAATATGCGCGTGTACGCGTCGTACATGTTGCGGTATTCGCGCCCCAGGTCCTCGGCGGAGAGGTGGAACGAATATGCGTCCTTCATCAGGAATTCGCGTGCGCGCATTATCCCGAAACGCGGCCGGATCTCGTCGCGGAACTTGGTCTGGATCTGGTAGAACGTCACCGGCAGCTGTTTGTAGCTGGCCAGCTCGTTGCGCGCGAAATCGGTGATGACCTCCTCGTGCGTTGGGCCGTAACAGTACTCGGCGCCCTTGCGGTCCTTGATCTTGAGCAACTGGCCGCCGAACTTGTCCCAGCGCCCGGTTTCCTCCCACAGCTCCCTGGGCTGTACCGATGGCATCAGCATCTCGATCGCGCCGGCGGCGTCCATCTCCTCGCGCACCGCGCGCTCGACCTTGCGCAGCACGCGCAGGCCCAATGGCGACCACGTGTAGAGGCCGGAGGCGAGCTTGCGGATCATCCCGGCCTTGAGCATCAGCTTGTGGCTGATCACTTCGGCGTCGGCGGGGGTTTCCTTGCTGGTATGGAGGTGGAACTGCGACAGACGCATTGGCGTGCTTCAAGGCAAGGGAAGCGCCCATTTTGCCGTGCGCGCGCGCCGGGTGCGAACCGGGCCCGCCGAACGTGGTGCTTTTTTGTTGGCAGCGGCGGACAGCGGCCTCCCGCGGGATGGGACGGCAGGGCCTTGCCGATGGGCGCGGCGCCGAAGGGCTGCCGCCAGCCGGGCACGCGCTACACTTTCGCGATGGACGAAATGCAAACCCCGCGCCCCCGTCGCCGTGGCATCTACCTGCTGCCGAACCTGTTCACCACCGGTGGCCTGTTCGCGGGGTTCTACGCGATCATCGCCGCGACCCAGGGCCGTTTCGATGTGGCCTGCATCGCGATCTTCGTCGCCGGGATCCTCGACGGCGTCGACGGACGCGTGGCCCGGCTGACCAACACCCAGAGCGAGTTCGGAGTGCAGTACGACTCGCTCGCCGACCTGATCAGCTTCGGCCTGGCGCCCGCGCTGGTGATGTACCACTGGGCGCTGGTATGGATGAAGCTCGATGGCGTCACCCCCGGCAAGATCGGCTGGATCGCGGCGTTTCTGTATGCAGCGTGCGCCGCGCTGCGGTTGGCGCGCTTCAACTCCCAGGTCGGTCAGGTCGACAAGCGCTGGTTCATCGGCCTGGCCAGTCCTGCCGCGGCCGGGCTGGTGGCGAGTTTCGTGTGGACCTGCTTCACGCTGGGCTACACCAGCGGCACCGAACTGCGCTTCGCCGCGCTCGCCGTCACGGTGATCGCCGCGCTGCTGATGGTCAGCCCGCTGCGCTATTTCAGCTTCAAGGGCTTCGGGCCGAGCCATGACCGGGTGCCGTTCACGGCGATCATCATCGTCTTGGCGGTGTTGATCGCGGTCGCGATCGAGCCGCCGGCGGTGTTGCTGGCGATCACCAGCGCGTACGCGCTCTCCGGGCCGCTGCAAGCCGGCTACCGGCGACTGCGCCGCGCCCGTGTCGAGGACACGGCGCCATGAGCGTGGCGAGCCCGCTGTGGAGCCGGCAGCAGCGCGAATGGCTGCAGGCCCTCGGGCATCCGCCGCTGGTGCTGGTGGACCGCCAGCCCGCCGTCGGCGCTGAACCAACGCTCCCACCACAACCGGCCGCGCAACCGGCGAACCCTGCGACGGCGCCCGTTGCGGACGTGCGGCCGGCGGTTCCGACTCCGGAGCCGGAAGATGGCCTGCAACGCGCGCTGTTGCGCGCCACCGGCCTGCCTGCGGCCGAAGCCGGCCGCACCCTGCAATTGCTCGGGGTGGATGCAGCGGCATTGCGTGGCGACCCGGCAGCCAAGCGCGTGCTGTGGTCGCGCCTGCGCCGGTTGCGCGGTGGCCGGTCGCCATGAACGTGCAGGCCGCGGAGGCAGCGTGGCCAGCCGGATCGCTGCGGCCGATGCGCGAGGACGACCTCGACCAGGTCATGGCGATCGAGCTGCGCGCCTACCCGTTTCCCTGGTCGCTGGGCATCTTCCGCGATTGCCTGCGCGCCGATCACCCCGCGTGGGTGCTGCATCTGGACGGCCACATCATCGGCTACTTCCTGCTCAGCCTGGGCGCCGGGGAGGCGCATATCCTCAATGTCTGCGTCGACCCCGAGTACCAGGGTCGCGGCTACGGCCGCCAGCTGCTGCGCGCCGCCCAGCACGTCGCACGCGGGCGAGGCGCGCAGCGCCTGTTCCTGGAGGTGCGGCCCAGCAACCGCGGCGCGATCGCGCTGTACTTCGACGAGGGCTTCAACGAGATCGGCCGTCGCCCGCGCTATTACCCCGGCCGCGACGGCCGCGAGGATGCGCTGGTGATGGCGATGGAGCTGTTGCCGCCGGAGTAGCCCTCAGCCGAGCTTCGCGCGCTGCGCCGCAAGGGCGTCGCGTTGCGCGTTCCAGTCGACCAGTCGCGTGCGTTCCTGCTCGACCACCGCCGGCGGGGCATTCGCCACGAACGTCTCGCTGGCGAGCTTGCCGCGGCTCTTGGCGATCTCGCCCTCGACCCGCTTGATCTCCTTGTCCAGGCGCACGCGTTCGGCGCCCAGGTCGACCAGTCCTTCCAGTGGCACCAGCAGCTTGAGTTCGCCGACCACCGCGGTCGCGCTGGCCGGCGCGTCGCCGGCGGCGGCCAGGAGCTCGATGCGCTCCAGCCGGGTCAAAAAGCGCAGCTCGCTGCCGAAGCGCGCGGCGCGGGCGTGGTCGGCGGCCGAGCCGTCGGCCAGCAGCAGCGGCACCAGCTTCGACGGCGGGACGTTGAGCTCGCTGCGCACGCGGCGCAGCGCCGAGACCATCGCCTTGAGCCACTCGATGTCGGCCTCGGCGGTCGCATTCCCGGCGGTGGCGAAATCGGCCGCCTGCGGGTAGGGGCGCAGCATGATCGTGGACTCGTCGATGCCAAGCCGGGGCGCGACCGCCTGCCACAACTCCTCGGTGACGAACGGGGTCAGCGGGTGCAGCAGGCACAGCAGGCGTTCGAGCACGAACAGCAGCGTATGCCGGGTGCTGTCGGCGGCTGCGGCGTCATCACCGTTGAGCGCCGGTTTGGCCAGTTCGACGAACCAGTCGCAGAACGCGTTCCATGCGAACTCGTACAGCGACTGCGCCAGCAGGTCGAAGCGGTAGCTGGCGAAGTGGGTCTCGGCCTCGGCGGCGGTCTTCGCCAGCTGCGCCAGGATCCAGCGCTCGGCATCGGTGCGCGGCTGCGGCGCGCCGCTGAAGCTCGCGCCCTGGGTGTTTATCAGCACGAAGCGCGTGGCGTTCCACAGCTTGTTGCAGAAGTTCTTGTAGCCCTCGGCGCGGCCCATGTCGAAGCGGATGTCGCGGCCGTGGGTGGCCAACGCGGCGATCGTGAAGCGCAGCGCGTCGGCGCCGAACGCGGGGATGCCGTCGGGGAACTCGCGGCGCGTGGCCTTGGCGATCTTCTCGGCCATCCGCGGCTGCATCAGTCCGGTGGTGCGCTTGGCGACCAGGTCGTCGATGCTGATGCCGTCGATCAGGTCCAGCGGGTCGAGGATGTTGCCCTTGGACTTGGACATCTTCTGCCCGTCCTTGTCGCGCACCAGCCCGGTGATGTAGACGTCGTGGAACGGCACCTGCCCGGTGAAATGGTCGGTGGCCATGATCATCCGCGCGACCCAGAAGAAGATGATGTCGAAGCCGGTGACCAGCACGCTCGACGGCACGAACCGGTCGAAACCCCGCTGTTGCATCAACTCCGCATTCGGCCAGCCCATGGTGCTGATGGGGAAAAGTTGCGCGCTGAACCAGGTCTCCAGCACGTCGTTGTCGCGGTCGCTCTCCGCAAGCTCGCCGTCGTAGCCATCGGCAAGCGCGTGCGCCCGTGCTTCTTCGAGGTTGCGGCCGACGTAGGGCGTGCCATTGGCCCCGTACCACGCCGGGATCCGGTGGCCCCACCACAGCTGGCGGCTGATGCACCAGTCCTGGATGTTCTCCATCCAGTGGCGGTAGGTGTTGATCCAGTTGCCGGGCACGAAGCGGACATCGCCCTTCTCGGCAAGTTCGAGTCCACGCGCACCGAGCCCGTCCATCTTCACGAACCACTGGTCGGTCAGGTACGGCTCGATCGCCTGCCCGCTGCGGTCGCCGCGCGGTACCTGCAGCTTGTGCGCTTTGGTCTCGACCAGCAGGCCGGCCGCTTCGAGGTCGGCGAGCACGGCCGTGCGCGCCTCGTAGCGGTCCAGGCCGCGGTATTGCTCCGGCACCGCATCGTTGGTGGCCGCTTCCGGGGTGAAAATGTTGATCAGTGGCAGCTTGTGGCGCTGGCCGACCTGGTAGTCGTTGAAGTCGTGGGCCGGGGTCACCTTGACCACGCCGGTGCCGAACTCGCGGTCGACATAGTCGTCGGCGATCACCGGGATCAGCCGACCGGTAAGCGGCAATGTCACGGTCTTGCCGACCAGGTGCGCGTAGCGCTCATCAAGGGGATGCACCATCACCGCGGTGTCGCCGAGCATCGTCTCCGGGCGCGTGGTCGCGACCACCAGCGTGCCGCTGCCGTCGGTGAGCGGGTAGGCGATCGACCACAGGAAGCCGTCCTCCTCCTCGTTGACGACTTCCAGATCGGAGATCGCGGTCTTCAGTACCGGATCCCAGTTGACCAGACGCTGGCCGCGGTAGATCAGGCCCTGCTCATGCAGGCGCACGAACGCCTCGACCACCGCCTCGGCGGCCATCGGGTCCATGGTGAACACGCTGCGGGTCCAGTCGCCGGAGGTTCCGAGCCGGCGCATCTGCCGTTCGATCGTGTCGCCGGACTGCTGCTTCCACTCCCACACCTTCTCGATGAAGCCGTCGCGCCCGAGCCCGTCGCGGGTGAGGCCTTCGGCGCCGAGGTTGCGCGCGACCACCATCTCGGTGGCGATGCCGGCGTGGTCGGTGCCCATCTGCCACAGGGTGTCGTAGCCGAGCATGCGGTGGTAGCGGATCAGCGCGTCCTGCAGCGTGTGCTGGAACGCGTGGCCCATGTGCAGGGTGCCGGTCACGTTCGGCGGCGGCAGCAGGATCGAGTAGGGCTTGCCCTTGCCGCTGGGCTGGAACACGCCGCTGCTCTCCCACTGCCGGTACAGGCGCGTCTCGAACTCGGTCGGGTCGTAGCTGGGGGAGAGCTGGGTCATGGCGTGGCTTTGTGCTCGTCATCTCCGCGGCGCGGAGATCCAGTGGTGGTGTTGGCGTAGCCCGGGCAAGCCAGGCGCACCCGGGAAACCCGGGCGCAACGGCTCACATGTCGTGCTTTTTCAGATCGAATCCGCGCGCCTGGTACTGCTTCCAGCGCTCGCGCAGCGGACCGCGCGCCGACTCGTCGGCCGGCACCACTTCGAGTACCCGGTCAAAACTCCCCTGCGCCGCGTCGTCGCGCAGGTTGATCACCAGCGGGCGCATGGGCGCCTGGGTGTCAGGCGCGGCGATCAGCACGTCGGCCTCTTCCTCGTCGTCGTTGTCGGCGCCGGCGATCTGGTGCGGGATGAACGCATCGGGATCGAACGACCACAGCAGGTCGTCCAGCTGCTCGGCCTGGGCGGCGTCGCGGGCGAAGATCAGGGTCGGCAGCCCGGCTTCGTGCGCCTTGCGTGCCAGCTCGCACACCAGCAGCAGCGGCTCCTCGCGGAACCGCGGCTTCTGGACCAGGTAGAAATCCGCGCGTGGCATCGGTAGGGGGACTCAGGCGCTGCGATCGATCAGCCACTGGCTGAGCAGGCCGACCGGGCGACCGGTCGCCATGCCGCGCTTGCCTTCGTCGCTGGCGGTGCCGGCCACGTCCAGGTGCGCCCAGCGCTGGCCTTCGGTGAACCGCGACAGGAAGCAGCCCGCGGTGACCGCGCCGGCCCAGCGGCCGCCGATGTTGTAGACGTCGGCGAAGGTCGATTCCAGCATCGTCTGGTATTCGTCCCACAGCGGCAGGCGCCAGGCGCGATCGAACACGTCCTCGCCGGCGGCCAGCAGTTCCGCGGCCAGTTCGTCGTCCTTGCTCATCAGGCCGCTGGCGTACTTGCCCAGCGCGACCACGCAGGCGCCGGTCAGGGTGGCGACGTCGACCAGCGCGCGCGGCTCGAAGCGCTGCGCGTAGGTCAGCGCGTCGCACAGGATCAATCGGCCCTCCGCGTCGGTGTTGCCGACCTCGATGGTCCTGCCCGACATGCTGGTGATCACGTCGGACGGGCGGTAGGCGTCGGCGTCGACCATGTTCTCGACCGCGGGCACGACCACCACCAGGTTGATCGGCAACTGCATGCCGACCGCGGAAACGAACGTGCCGAGCACCGTGGCGGCGCCGCACATGTCGAACTTCATCTCCTCGATCCCGCCCTGGGTCTTGAGGTTGATGCCGCCGCTGTCGAAAGTGATGCCCTTGCCGACCAGCACGTAGGGCTTGGTGTCGCCGCCGCCGCTGTACTTCAGCACGATCAGCTTGGGCGGATTGGCCGAGCCGCGCGCCACGGCGAGCAGCGAACCCATGCCCAGTTCGGTCATCTGCTCGCGATCGAGCACGTCGCAACTGGTGCTGTCGAAGCGCCCGGCGAATTCCTGCGCCTGGGCGGCGAGGTAGGCGGGGTTGCAGATGTTCGGCGGCAGGTTGCCGAGCTCGCGCGCGAAGGCGACGCCGGCGCCGATCGCCTGGCCTTGGGCCAGCGCCGCGGCGTCGTCGCCGCTGATGGAGAGCGTGCGCAGGCCGGACTCGACCTTCTTGCGCGCCTCCTCGCCCAGGGTGGCGGTGTAGGTATAGCTGGCATGGTCGGCGGCAACCACGGCCTGGCGGATCGCCCAGGCGCGGTCGCGGCCCGGCACCGGCACCTCGGTCAGGGTCAGCAGCGCGTGCGCGACCGCGCCGGACTTGAGCGCGCGCGCGACGTCGGCCACCGCCTTGAGGTACTGCGGCACGCCGAACTTGCCCGCGTCGCCGAGCCCCACCACCAGCACGCGCGGCGCGGCGACGCCGGACAGGTCGTGCAGGAGCGTGGCCTTGCCGCTCTTGCCGCTGAGGTCGCCGCGCTCGAGCAGAGCCTGCAGGCGGCCGCCGCTGGCGTCGTTGACGGCGCTCGCCGCCGGGGTGAGGGTGCGATCAGCAAACACGCCGACCACCACGCAGTCCATGCTGGCGTGGGTGGGAGCATCGCTGTTCAGGTGGAATTCGAGGGCCATGCGGCAGCTTCCAGAAAGGTGGGAATGATGATTGCGGCGGACTGTCGGCGAAACTTCGACCGATCCGGGCGACAATGCCGGCGGACCGGCCGGGCGCGGAGGGGTTTTTCCCTGCAAACAAGCGCCCGAGTCTAAAGCAAGGGCGGTGATCCCGAAAATCCCGGCCCTGCCTTTCCCGTCCTCCAGCCTGCCATTCCGGACCCATTGCACGATGCCCAAGCTCGACCGCTATCTGCTGAGCGAATTCGCCCAGTCGACCTTCGCCACCCTGGTGGTGCTGCTGATCGTCAGCCTGGGCGGCGTGCTGGCCGACGTGCTCAAGGACATCGCCTCCGGCCGCATGCCGGCCGGACTCATGCTGGCTCAACTCGGGCTGGTGCTGCTGAACTGGCTGCCGTTGATCCTGCCGCTGGCGTTGATGCTGGGGCTGATGCTGGGTGCCGGCCGCCTGTATCGCGACTCGGAAATGCCGGTCATCGCGGCCATGGGCGTGGGGCCGCCGCGCCTGCTCAAGCCGGTGCTGCTGGTGACGGTGCCGATCATGATCGTGGTCGCGCTGTGCTCGTTATGGCTGGGGCCGATGGCCGAACGGGTCTCGCGCGAGATGATCAGCGAGGCCAACCGCAACCTGATCGTGTCGGGACTCAAGCCCGGCAGCTTCACCGAGCTTCCCGGCGGAGGCGGCGTGGTCTACGTCGGCTCGATGTCGGGAGACGGGACCCGGATCCGTCGCGTGTTCGTGTACCGCCAGAGCGGCGACCGGCTGGACGTCACGACCTCCAACGACGGTGAACTCACCATCGACGACAGCGGCGAGCGCTTCCTGACCCTGCACGACGGATTCCAGGTCGAGGGCGCGCTGGAGGGCGGGCTGGACTACCGGCTGATGCGCTACGCCAGCAACGAGGTGCGCCTGCCGGCCGGCGAGACCCGCTACGACCCCACCGACCCGGAAGTGGCGACCACGGCGCAGTTGCTGTCCGATCCGCGCCCGGCCGCCAATGCGCAACTGCATTTCCGGCTCGCGCCGCCGCTGCTGACGCTGGCGTTCGCGCTGCTGGCGATCCCGCTGGCACGCAGCAGCCCGCGCGATGCGCGCTACGGACGTATGGTGATGGGCTTTCTCGCTTACCTGATTGGCATGAACCTGATGCGCGTGGGTACCGGCTGGCTCGAGACCGGCCGGCTCGCGCCGGCACTCGGGCTGTGGTGGCTGGTGCTGCCGCTGCTGGCGGGGTCGGCTTGGCTGTATTTCACTGACGGGCGCATGCGCCGCTCGCGGCTCCCGCTGCCGAGGGCCGCCCGATGAAGCCGTTTCCGAAGATCCACGACCTGTACATCGGCAAGGTGGTGTTCGGCACCGTGCTGCTGACCTGGATGGTGCTGCTCGGCCTCGACGTGATGCTGAACCTGATCGCGGAACTCGGCGGCGTCGGCGATGGCTACGGGGTGATGGAGGCGATCAGCTACATCGCGCTGACCGTGCCGCGGCGCGCCTACACCCTGTTCCCGACCGCGGCGGTGATCGGCTCGCTGATGGCGCTGGGGCAACTGGCGGCCACCTCCGAGCTGACCGCGCTGCGCGCGATCGGGCTGTCGCGGCGCCGGATCAGCATCGCCGTGGCCGGCGCGATCGCGGTGCTGACCCTGCTGATGGCGATCACCGGCGAGACCGCCGGGCCGTCGGGCCAGCGCCGTGCGGATGCGCTCAAGGCTTCGTCCAAGTCCAAGGACATGATCGTCGCGCAGTATTCCGGGGTCTGGGCGCGCGAGGGCGAGGTGATCCTCAATGCCCAGGGCGGCGAGGAACGCGACAACGGTACCGACCGCTGGCTGGAGTTGCGCGACGTGCGCCTGTACGAGTTCGGCGAGGACGGACGCCTGGTTTCGCTGGCACTGGCGAAGATCGCCGAGCACCGCCCCGGCGGCTGGCTGCTGCGCGATGTCACCCGCACCACCTTCCAGGAGCGTTCGGTCACCCGTACCCACGTCGACGAGGAGCGCTGGGAGTCGCGGCTGGATGCGACCGCGCTGAGCGCCGACATCGACCGTCCGCGCTATCTGGGCACGGCGGAGTTGCACCGCGCGATCCAGTACCGCAAGCGCAATGCGCTGGATGCGGGCGAGTACGAGGAGCACTACTGGGGCCGCTGGTTCTATCCGCTCAACGTGCTGGCGCTGTGCCTGGCGGCGATCCCGTTCGCGTTCGGCACCCTGCGCAGCGGCGGGCTCGGCAAGCGGCTGTTCATC
>DATHRJ010000066.1:0-1500 GCA_035465455.1 Lysobacter sp. | reverse complement strand
ACCAGGAACCAGTCGCTCCACGCCGGATTTTCCGGCTCGCAGATCAGGGTCACGCTGCCGCTGCCGCTGTCGTGGCTGGGCGTGACCGTCGCGAGGATCTGGTTGCGGGTGACGCCGAACCACAGCAGCGGGTTCCAGCGTCCCAGCGGGCGCTCGCCGTAGTTGTCGGGACGGCCGACCTTGGCGCGAACCTGCAAGCTGTCGCGCGCGCTTTCGACGTGTTCGATGCGCGGCAGTTCGCGGATCGCGGCGTCGAGCAGGTCGAACGCCTCGCCGGCCTCGAACGGGATTTCCACCTGCCGCCGCTGGCGGTTGGCGAGCGCGGCCTTGTCGATGTGGCCGGCGATCAGCCGCACCCGGCCCAGGTGCGAGAGCGCGCCGGCGACCACCAGTGCCATGGTGATCATGCCCGCGACCACGATTGGCCATTCGATCCAGCCGATCAGCGGCAGGTTGGACCAGATCGCCGCGGCCAGGAACACCGCAAGCAGCCAGGCGATGGCGATGCGAAGGACGAAGAACAGGCTCTTGATCACGATGCTTTCCGCGAATTGCTATGGATTGCGATCGAGCATAGCGAGCCATGGCACCGGCGCGAGCCCCGTTGCGACGGACGCGGGAATGGTGCGACGAACCGGGGAGACGCGGCGATGGAGCAAAACCGCCGCGCCGAGCGCGGGGCGGCGTGGCGGCGCGGGCGTCGCCCGGTTGCTACTGGGCGACTGCGGTGCCGGAGCCGCCAAGCACCAGCGCATCCAGTTGCGCGGCAAGGTCGAGCACGAGGTTGCGCTGCTGCTGCAGGTCGGTCGCGACATTGATGTTGGTTTTCGCGATCGAGGCGCGCAGCGCGCCCAGCTTCTCCGCATCGATGTCGCCGCTGGACGGATCGACCTTGGCCAGCGCCGCGGCGGCTTCCTGCAGCCGCGTGTTGGCCGTGCCGAAGTTGCGCTGGTCGAGGTCGGCGGCGGCGCGGTACAGGTCGGTCCGCGCCATCAGCAGGCGGTTGCGGTTGGTGGCGGCGACCAGCTCTTCCTGGGTGGTCTGCAGCCGTTTCTCGACCGCCACGATGCGTTGCTCGTAGTCGGCTTCCTGCGCACCGAGTCGCGCGCGTGTCTGCGACTGGCCCCACAGGTACACGATCAGCAGCAGCACCACGACCACGGCGGCCGCGGCGATGATCGCCTTGGTCGACTTGGAGGACGTGGCCGGGCGGGCGTTCGGATCGGAAGTGTTCATGCAATTCCTTGTCATGCGGTTGTGTGACTGCAGCGGCGGCGAGCCGGTCCCGAACCGACGGTCGCTGCTTGCGGGTTGGCGCATACCGCAGCTGCCGTACGGCTCGGTCGAAGCAGACGCGCGGCGCGACCCATCGCCGACATGATGAACAGCGGCGGGTTCAGCACGGGTGAAAAGCCGCGGCATCTTCCCGGGGTGCAACGCCATCGCGAGGGGTCGATGCGTTGATTCCGCCGGCCGTGCTGCACGGGTGGTCACACCGGG
>DATHRJ010000065.1:0-2590 GCA_035465455.1 Lysobacter sp. | reverse complement strand
CGAGGAACGTTTCCGCCTGATCGCACGGGCGACCAGCGACGCGGTCTACGATCTCGTCATCGAGAGTGGGTCGCTGTGGTGGAGCGAAAGCTTCCTCACCACGTTCGGCTTCTCCCGCGAGCAGATCCCCGACACCCTGGCGGCCTGGGAAGCGCTGGTGCACCCGGCGGACCTGCAGCGGGTCAACGACAGCCTGCATGCGGCGATCGATTCCGACGTCAGCGAATGGGAAGAGGAATATCGGTTCCGGCGCCACGATGGCAGCTATGCCGAGGTGGTCGATCGCGGCTACCTGCTGCGCGACGCCGACGGCCGCGCCAGCCGCATCGTCGGCGGCATGCTCGATGTCAGCGAGCGGCACCGCGCGGAGGCCGACCTCAGGCTGCTGCGGCGGGCGGTGGAGGCCACCAGCAACGGGATCATCATCACCGACGCGCGCCAGGACGAAAATCCGATCGTGTACGTCAATCCGGCGTTCGAACAGATCACCGGTTATCCCGCCGACGAGGTGCTCGGCCGCAACTGCCGCTTCCTGAACGGCGACGAGCACGACCAGATCGCGCTCGAAGGCGTCCGCCAGGCGCTGCGCGAGCAGCGCGAGGTGCGGGTACTGCTGCGCAACTACCGCAAGGACGGCACTGCCTTCATCAACGATTTCCACATGGCCCCGGTGCGCGACGCGGCCGGCGCGCTGACCCATTACGTCGGCGTGCAGAACGACGTCACCGAGCGCCAGCGCTACGAGGAACAGCTGGCGTACCGGGCGACCCACGACGAACTCACCGGCCTGCCGAACCGCCAGTTGCTGCTGGACCGGCTGCAGCAGTCGGTGTTGAACGCCCAGCGCTACGAGCGCGAGATCGTCGTGGTGTTCATCGACCTGGACGACTTCAAGCTGGTCAACGACAGCCTCGGCCACAGCGCCGGAGACGAAGTACTGCGGGTGGTGGCGCGACGTTTGCAGGAGCTGGTGCGCGGCACCGATACGGTCGGACGCTTCGGCGGCGACGAATTCGTGGTGGTGCTCACCGAGCAGTCCGATGACGCCGGGATCGATCGGGTGATCGCGCGCGTGGTCGGGGACCTGACCCAGCCGATCTGCATCGCCGGTGTTTCCTACACCCTGACTCCCAGCATCGGCTATTGCCGTTATCCCGAAGCCGGCAGCGATGCCGAAGCGCTGCTGATGCGCGCCGACGTGGCGATGTACCAGGCCAAGCAGCAGGGACGCAACCGCGCGGTCGCGTACCGGCCCGAGTTCGACGATGCGGTGTCGCAACGGCTGCAGCTGGTGTCGCAACTGCGCGATGCGCTGCGGCGCGAGGAGTTCGTGCTGGCGTTCCAGCCGCTGTTCGGCCTCGGCGACGAGCCCGTGGCGATCGAGGCGCTGGTGCGTTGGCAGCATCCGTCGCGCGGGCTGCTACCGCCGGACCAGTTCATCCCGGTGTGCGAGGAGAGCGGGCTGATCGTGGAGCTGGGCCGGCGCGTGCTGCATGAGGCGGCTCGCCACCATGCGCTGCTCGTGGCGGCGGGGCTGGGCCACCTGCGCATCGCGGTCAACGTCTCGGCGGCACAGTTCGCCCAGAACCTGCACGCGGACATCGTCGAGGTGATCGCCCGGTTCGCGCTGCCGCGCGGTGTGCTGGAGCTGGAGCTGACCGAAAGCGTGGTCATGGCAAGCCCGGAACGCGCGATCCGCTCGATGAAGCAGATCGTGGCGCTCGGCGTGAGCATCTCGGTCGACGATTTCGGCACCGGCTATTCGAGCCTGGCCTATCTCAAGCGCCTGCCGATCGAGCGGCTGAAAATCGACCGGTCGTTCGTGCGCGACCTGGGCGTGGACCGCGACGACGCGCTGATCTGCTCGGCGATCATCGCCCTGGCCCATTCGCTGGGGTTGGTCACGGTCGCCGAGGGCGTGGAGACCGCGCAGCAGCACGACTGGCTGCGCGCGCGCGGCTGCGACGAGATGCAGGGTTACCTGCTCGGGCGGCCACAGCCCTTCGAGACCCTGCTTCCGCTGTTGCAGGCGCAGGTGGACGGCAGTCAGCGCGACCCCGCCCGCGTAAACTAGCGCAATGGATGTCTCCCACCTGCTCGATGCGCTCAACCCGGCGCAGCGCGAGGCCGTCAGCGCGGCACCCGGTCATTACCTCGTCCTGGCTGGCGCCGGTTCCGGCAAGACCCGCGTGCTCACCCACCGCATCGCGTGGCTGAACGAGGTGTTCGGCGTACCGACCCACGGCATCCTCGCGGTCACGTTCACCAACAAGGCCGCCGGCGAAATGCGCACGCGGGTGGATGCCCAGCTGCGCAGCGGCGCGCGCGGCATGTGGATCGGCACGTTCCACGGCCTCGCCCACCGGCTGCTGCGCCTGCACTGGCAGGAAGCGAAGCTGCCGGAAGCTTTCCAGGTGCTCGACTCGGACGACCAGCTGCGCCTGGTCAAGCGCGTGGTGCAGGCGCTGGAACTCGACGACACCCGCTTCCCGCCGCGGCAGATCGCGTGGTGGATCAATGCGCAGAAGGACGAGGGCCGGCGTCCGCAGCACCTGCAGGGCGGCGGCGACGACTGGGCCGACACCATGCG
>DATHRJ010000064.1:0-3615 GCA_035465455.1 Lysobacter sp. | reverse complement strand
ACGCCGATGCCCAGTTCGGTCAGCGCCATGGTCACCGAATCGACCAGGAACGGCATGTCGTCATTGACGATCTGCAGCACGGTGTGCGCCGAGTCCCAGCCATGGGTTTCCAGGCTGGGATTGAACATCCGCACCAGCGTCTTGCCAGGCTTGCGGATTCGCGCGAATTCAATGAAATCGCTCGCCAGTGCCGCCCAGCCCTCGGGCGTGTGCATGGGGTATTCGTCTTCACCCATGCGCTTGAAGAACGCGCGCACGAACGCTTCGGCCTCGGCGTGGCGCGCCTTGGGTTGCAGTTTGCGCATTGCCGCGACGATCGGCTCCAGCGACACGCCTTCGACTTTCACGTCTACCGTGGCCGCGGTGGGGGTGCCGACGGCTGCGCGCTTGCGGGTACGGGTGGCTGGGAGTTTGCTGGGGCTGCTCATGTGAACGCCATATCCAATAGGTGATGCCTGCGGCGCTGCCGCAGGCTTGGGTCCGGGATGTCGAATGGATGTCGCGGGCGTGCGGACGCGGAAACGCGCCCGCCACCCGCAGTGGCGCGACGCCGAGTGCGTTGCGCCAGCAGGATCAGGCTGGGGGTGGATCGTTGCATCGGAAGATTCACTGCACCAACGTGCTGCGGATCAGCGCAGGCCGGTCTCGTTGCGGGCGATCACCAGGCGCTGGATCTCGCTGGTGCCCTCGTAGATTTCGGTGATCTTGGCGTCGCGGAAATAGCGCTCCAACGGCATTTCCTTCGAGTAGCCCATGCCGCCGTGGATCTGCACCGCCTGGTGAGTGATCCACATCGCCGCCTCGGACGCGGTGAGCTTGGCCACTGCGGCCTCGGTGCTGAAACGGCCGCCGTTCTTCTCGGTCTCGCCCTTGGTCCACGCCGCGCGCAAGGTCAGCAGCAGCGACGCATCCAGCTTGCACTTCATGTCGGCGATCTTGGACTGGATCATCTGGAACGAGCCGATCGCCTGGCCGAACGCCTTGCGCTCGCGGGAGTACTCCAGCGACGCCTCGTAGGCGGCACGCGACAGCCCGACCGCCTGCGACGCGATCCCGATGCGACCCGCGTCGAGCACGCCCATGGCGATCTTGAAGCCATGGCCGTCCTCGCCGAGCAGTTCGTCGGCGTCGGCGACGTAGTCGGTGAACTCGATCTCGCAGGTCGCCGAGGCGCGGATGCCGAGCTTGGGCTCGGTCTTGCCGCGATGGAAGCCGGGCTTGTCGGTATCGATCATGAAGGCGCTGATGCCGCGCGAGCCCTTGCTGGCGTCGGTCACGGCAAACAGCACGATGTATCGCGCAACGGGCCCGGACGTGATCCAGCTCTTCTTGCCGTTGATCAGGTAGGTGCCGTCGGACTGGCGGGTGGCCTTGCAACGCATCGCGGTGGCATCGGAGCCCGACTGCGGCTCGGTCAGCGCGAAGGCGCCGATCTCACGGCCTTCGGCGATCGCGCGCACGTAAAGCTGCTTCTGCGCCTCGGTGCCGAACTTCAGGATGCCGTTGCAGAACAGCGAGTTGTTGACCGAAACGATGGTCGAGTGCGCGGCATCGGCCGCAGCAATCTCGACCATGGCCAGCACGTAGGAGATCGGATCCATCCCGGCACCGCCGTACTCGGCCGGGACCTCGATGCCCATGAGGCCGTTTTCGCCGAGCGTGCGGATGTTTTCGAGTGGGAACTCACCGGTGCGGTCATGGTGCTCCGCGCTGGGCGCGATCTTCTCCTGGGCGATGCGGCGCGCGACGTCCTGGATCATCAACTGCTCATCGGTGAAGCGAAAATCCACGTCGGCACCTCGGCTGTATGGGGATGGGCGGTTGCAGCAACCCGCGCACGGTCTCGTGGTGACCGCGTCGGATCGGCGCAACGAAGCGGAATTGTAGCCTTGCCGGTCCGATAACCCCACCGCGACCCTCGCGTGGACTGCCCGGGGAGCTTGACCCTGCCCAGCCGACGGACCAGACTTATCGCTGTATCGCGATACATCGATGAATGACTCGCGAACCACGGCTGCAAGGCAAAAGGGTTGAACATGGATCTGGAAGGATGGTCGTCGCGACTGAAGGTATTCGCCGATGCCACGCGCGTGCGGCTGCTGGCGCTGCTCGAAAGCGAGGAACTCACGGTCGCGGAACTCTCGGCGATCACGCGCCTGGCGCAGCCGCGCGTGTCGACCCACCTGGCCCGGCTCAAGGAGGCCGGGCTGGTGCGCGACCGCCGCGCCGGCGTGTCGGCCTACTACCGCTTCGAGGAAACCGCACTCGATCCGGCACAGCGTGCGCTGTGGAAGACCCTGCGCGAAGGCAGCGACGACCCGCTGCTGCGCCAGGACGCGGAGCGCGTGGTGTCGGTGCTTGCGACCCGCGCCGCGGACCAGAACTGGGCCGATTCGGTCGCCGGCGACATGGAACGCCACTACTCCCCGGGCCGAACCTGGGAAGCGATGGCACGCTCGGCCTTGCCGTTGCTGGAGCCAGGCGATGTGCTCGACATCGCCTCCGGTGACGGCGTACTGGCCGAACTGCTGGCCCCGCACGCGCACCGCTACGCCTGCCTCGATGCAAGCACCAAGGTGGTCGCGGCCGCGTCCGAGCGCCTGCGCCGGCTGGGCAATGTCGAGGTACACGCCGGCGACATGCATGCCTTGCCATTCGATGATGAGACCTTCGACCTGGTGGTGCTGATGCACGCGCTGACTTATGCCGACCTCCCGGCGCAGGCCGTCGCCGAGGCCGCGCGCGTGCTGCGCCCGAACGGGCGCCTGCTGTTGACGAGCCTTGCCCGCCACGAGCACCGTACCGCGGTCGCGGCTTTCGGCCACGTCAACCTGGGCTTCGGCGAGAAGGAACTGCAGAAGTTCGCCGGCAAGGCCGGGCTGGAGATCGTCAGCTGCGAGACGGTGACTCGGGAACGACGCCCGCCCCACTTCGAGGTGATCGCGCTGATCGGGCGCAAGCCGCCGGCGGCCGCCCCCGCAAGAGTCGCGGGCACAGCGCGTCGCCCCACACCGAAGCAAGCCTGACCATGCACGAACTGCCCTGGCTCCACCCCGCCCGTGCCGAGCGACTGCAGCAGTGCCTTCGCGAGCGCATCCTGGTGATCGATGGCGCGATGGGCACCATGATCCAGCAGCACGAACTGGACGAAGCCGGTTACCGCGGTGAGCGCTTCAGCGAAGGATTCGACCGGCAGCGCAGTTCTGCGGACCAGCACGCGCATGGCGCCGATTGCGGCGGCCCGCACGACCAGCGCGGCAACAACGACCTGCTGAGCCTGACCCGCCCCGGGATCATCCAGGCGATCCACGCCGAGTACCTTGCCGCGGGCGCCGACCTGATCGAGACCAACACCTTCAATTCGACCACCGTGTCGCTGGCCGACTATGGCCTGCAGCACCTGGCGCGCGAGCTCAACCAGACCGGTGCGCGCCTGGCGCGTGCGGCGTGCGACGCGGCGGAAACCGCCACCCCGGAGCAGCCGCGATTCGTGATCGGCGTGATCGGCCCGACCAGCCGCACCGCTTCGCTGAGCCCGGACGTCAACCGCCCCGGCTTCCGCGCCACCAGCTTCGATGAGCTGCGCGCGGCATACCGGGAAGCCGCCGACGGACT
>DATHRJ010000063.1:0-4320 GCA_035465455.1 Lysobacter sp. | reverse complement strand
CACGCTTCGGTACGGCCGGAGCTCGATATCGTGCGCGATCTGCACTACGGCGGGCGGGTCTGGCGCGTGAGCATGCATCCGTACACGCACTCCGTGGTCGGCCTGAGCTGGTCCCAATCGGTGCTGTGGCCGGGCCTGCTGGCCAGTGTGCTGCTGGCCCTGCTGGTGGGATCGGTGGCCACCACGCGGAATCGTGCGCTGGAGCTCGGAGAGCGCATGAGCCGCCGTTATCGCGAGAGCGAGGAACGCTTTCGTGCGCTCAACGACCTGCTGCCCGTGCTCGTGCTGCTGGCCCGTGCCGAGGACGGCAGGATCGCCTATGCCAACCAGGCGTCGCGGCAGCGGCTGGGCGATCGCGTGGTGGCAATGGAACTGTCGGACCTGTTCGACGACTTCGAACTGCGCGCGCAACTGCGCGAGGGTGGGCCGATCAGCTGCGCCAGCGCCGAGGCCGTGCTGCGAACCGCCGACGACCAGCATTTCTGGGCCAGCGTCTCGATCGCGCAGGTGGAACTGGCGGGACAGCAGATGCTGCTGATGGTGGCGACGGACATCTCGCAACAGCGCGAGCTCACCGAATTGCTGAGCTACCAGGCCAGTCACGACGCGCTGACCGAGCTCTACAACCGCCGCGAATTCGAACGCCGTCTCGAGCGCGTCCGCGCGATGGTGTCCGCGGGCGGCCCAGCGGCAGCCTTGCTTTACATCGACCTGGACCAGTTCAAGCTGATCAACGACACCTCAGGCCATGTCGCCGGCGACCAGTTGCTGACCCAGTTGGCGATCCTGATGCGCGACCAGTTGCGCGATGGCGACGTGCTTGCGCGGCTGGGCGGCGACGAGTTCGGCGTGCTCGCCACCAGCGTCCACGACCTGCATGGCGCGCAACTGATCGCCGAACGCCTGCGTGAGCAGATCGACGGCCATGTACTGATCTGGGAAGGGCGCAGTTATACGATCAGCGCCAGCATCGGCGGGGTGATGCTCGATCACCAGGACATGACCTTCAAGGACCTGCTCGCGCACGCCGACACCGCCTGCTACATCGCCAAGGAAAGCGGCCGCAACCGGGTGCACTTCTATTCGGCCCAGGACGACGAGACCGCGCGCCGCCACGGCGAGATGGAATGGGCCAATCGGTTGCGCTGGGCGATCAGCGAGCACCGCCTGCTGCTCAAGTACCAGGAGCTTTTCCCGTTGGGTGGTCGCCCCGACGACGGTACCTACATCGAGCTGCTGCTGCGTTTCCGCGACGAGGACGGGCGGCTGGTGGCGCCGGGCGCATTCATCCCGGCCGCCGAGCGCTACGGCCTGATGCCGATGATCGACCGCTGGGTGGTCACCACCGCACTGGCCAACTTCGATCGCCTGCATCCTTCGGGCGCGGCGCTGAAACTGGTCACCATCAACCTGTCTGGGGCGAGCATCGAGGACGACTCGCTCACCGACCTGATCCTGCTGTTGCTGCGCCAGCACCGGATCGATCCGCAGCGGGTGTGCTTCGAGATCACCGAGACCGTGGCGGTGCGCAACCTGATGCAGGTCACCCGCTTCATCGAGCGGCTGCACGCGGCGGGGTGCCGGGTCGCGCTCGACGACTTCGGCGCGGGCATGTCCTCTTTCGGCTATCTCAAGAGCCTGCCGGTCGACGTCATCAAGATCGACGGCAGCTTCATCCGCGACCTGCTGTCCGACCCGATGAGCCACTCGATCGTGCGCGCGGTGACCGAGATCGGGCACCAGCGCAACATGCTGGTGATCGCCGAATGGGTGACCAGCGACGAGATCGTCGAGGCTCTGGTGGAGATCGGGGTCGACTACGCGCAGGGCTTTGGCCTGCATCGCCCGCAACTGGTGCCGTTCCACGCCGACGCGGTCGTGCCCTGAGTCCGCAGCCATCCGCGGGGCGCATCGCGCGCGCCGCAAGCGCGGTCGTGGGACCTACTGGTAACGGCTTCCCGGCGCATCCAGCCATTCGCGCAGTTGCTGCAACTGGTGGTCGAGCACGGTGATGAAGCGCAAGCCGACCCAATTGTGACCTTGCGAGCGGTCGCCCTCCTGCCATAACAGGTGCGCACCGACTTCGATCGCGCGGGCGCGGTCTCGGGAACTGCACAGGTTGAAGCGCAACTGGTACAACGCATCGTCGACCAGCGGCATGGTGGCGACCAGCAGCATGCCGTTCTCCGACAGGTTGCCCAGGTGTCCGACCACCATGTCGGTCATCGCGTCGACGACCTCGACCCGGTCGATGACCTTGCGCCGGCGCTTGCGGCGCAGTTCGTCGCTGTCGTTCATGCCGTGCTCCCGATCCTGGCGCCGCGGTTGGCGAGCTTGCGCAACGATCCCAGCGCATGGGCCCACGCGCGATCGACCAGCTGGGCGTTTTCAGCGGCGACGATCCTTGCCTGGTCGCTCGCCAGCAGCCGCGCCAGGTGGTCCAGCGTCTGTTCGTCGACCCGCTGCCCGCGCTGGTTCACGAACAGCACGCGGTCGCTGACCAGGCTGAACCACGCCATGCGTCTCCGCACGACGTCGCCCTGCTGGTTGATCACGAACTCGATCCAGGTGCCGAACGGCAGCGACCGCAGGTGCTGGTAAAGCGCCTGTTCGCGTTCATTGCGCGGGGCGATGGGGGCGGTCCGCTGCTTCTCTTCCGGGCCAAGGCGGGTGCGCGCCTTGAGCTTCATCGCCAGTTCGGTGCGTGATGCCGGGTCTTCTTCCCCGGTGTCGTCGCTGGAGGTGAGGCGTCGGCCGATCGCCGCCGCCTCCTCGCCGTGGTAGCCCACCAGCGCCAGGCCTTCCTCGATGAGCCGGGCCAGCTCGGCCGGAACGGGCCCGCCGCGCAGGCTGATATCGACGATCTGCGCGGTCGCGTGCTGGTGACGTTGCCACGGCTCGGAACCCTCGCCATGGCGCAGCAGCACCAGCGTCAGCACATCGGCCCAGGCTTGCGAGAGCAGCGACTGCAGCAGGCGCGGCAGGCGCTGGCCGTTCACTGCCGCCTCGACGACCTCCAGCGCCCGGCGCTTGGCCAGTTCCAGTTTGTCCTTGCCGCGCGCCGCCTCGACGTGCCGGCGCTCGCTGATCTCGGCCTTGCGCGCCATCTGCTGCAGATGCTGTTGCAGCGACTGGTTGGCCGCCTCGAACACCGCAGCGTCGCCGTCGAAACGCTCCACCACGTCCTCGACCACGGTATGCAGCTGCTGCTGGAGTTGCGGATCGGCTTCCTCTTCGTCGGTCCAGCGCGCGCCGGCCTCGGCGACCGTGTTGAGCAACTGGCGTGCCGGATGCTGGCTGCGCGAAAAGAATCCGCGGTCCTGCAAGGCAAGCCGCAGCAACGGCAGCTGCAGGCGTTCCAGCAGCGCGGTGCTGGGGGTGTCCTCGCGCAATTCGCGGCTGATCCCGCTGTACAACAGGCCGAGCAGTTCAAAGGTGTCGCTGTCCTCGCGAGACAGCGTCGTCGCCTCACCGCGTTGTTGGCGGCTCTGCGCGAGCAGGGTCTGGCGCACGTCGGGCACGCTGCAGGGTGCGCGGCTGATGCTCGGCTGCGACTGCAGCGCTGCGAGCGCGGCGATCACCTCGGCGGTGGACAGCGGCACCGGTCCTCTGGGGCCGGAACCTGCGCGCATCTTGTCGACCAGCTCGCGGCGTTCGGTCAGCAGTCCCTGCAACAGCTCGAACACCTGGCGGTCGCCGCCGGTGGAGGCCTCGCTACCGGCAGCGGAACCGTCGTTCCCGGCGATGCCCAGCCAGCCGGTGTACGCCGGCATCGCGGATGCCGCGGCCGCGGCCGGGGTGCCCTCGCCGGACTGGCTGCCCCTGCCGGCGGGCGGCGAGGTTGATGGCCCGGACGGTGGCACGGCCACGTCGCCGCGATCCTCACCCTTGCGCGCCCTGGCACTGCGCCGCGTCCGCAGCGGCACGTAGGACAGTGCAGGCAGGATGCCTTCGCGGATCAGCAGCAGGTTCATCGCTTCCAGCAACGGCACGTAGCCGACCCCGAGATGACGGTCGAAAAGTCGAAACAGCAGCAGCCGCGCGTCGAGGTTGACCTGCAGCGAGTCCGCGGCCGTTGCCAGCACCCGGCAGATGCCCAGCGGACCGACCGGAAGCCCACTGGCATCGAATGCCGGGGTGCCGGCCAGCACGCCGAACCGCTGGCCAAGCAACAGCAACTGCAGGCTGCCGCGCGACTCGTGGCGCACCGCGATCGACTGCAGCGCGTTGTTCTCGTCCACCTCATGGTGATCGACGAGCCGCAGGCTGCCGGAGCCGAGCGGAAGTGCGTCCTCGCCCGCGCCGGACGCGGGATCCCGA
>DATHRJ010000062.1:0-5776 GCA_035465455.1 Lysobacter sp. | reverse complement strand
ATTCCGCCGGCTACATCAACGGCCAGGTGATCGGCATCAATGGCGGACTGGGGTGAGCAAGTGCGTTGGCGAGCCACTGGCTCGCGCTCTTGCGAACGCCGCGGCCGCTGGCCGTGGCCGGGGTACGTCGCGACCGATCGCGAGCATCTCCCCAAGCCCATGTCCCACTGGCTCGCGCCCTTCGCGAACGCCGCGGCCGAAGGCAAGCCGGCATCACGGCGCCCCACACTGACGCGAGCTAGGCTTTCCGCAAGCCACTGGCTCCGCTGGCATTCAGCCGCGCGGGCCGATGATTTTTCCAGCGCAACCACACGGACCGCCACCATGAAGTTTCGCGCTTTCTCCACTGCACTGCTCGTTGCTGCGCTGGCGCTCTCCGCCGGCTGCGCTTCCACGTCCAGGGTCATGCTGGGCCAGCCGCGTCCCGCGATCGCACCCGAGCAGGTGCGGGTGTATTACGCGCCACCGCCGGGCCGCTACGTCGAGATCGCGTTGCTGGAGACCTCCAGCGGCGGATTCACCTATGGCGAACAGAACAAGATGGATTCGGTGATCGGCAAGCTGCGTGTCGAGGCAGCGAAGCTGGGAGCCAACGGGGTGCTGTTCCAGGGCACCGGCGACGAGTACAGCGGCAGCAACGTCGGAATCGGCGTCGGTGGCGGCCATTTCGGCGGCCGCAGCCATGTCGGCGTCGGGGTCGGGGTCAACGTCAGCCCGACCCAGCTGCACGCGCGCGGCGTGGCGATCCACGTGCTGGATCCGCCGCCGCCCCAGACCTCGCCAATGCCGCCAGGCAACTGACCGGGAGCAGCGGACCGGCGCTCAGGCCGGGACCGGGTTCGGCGAATACCACTGCGGGGACAGCAGCGGTTCGGCGGGTGCCGAGGTCTCGCCGCCGCGCCTGTGCAGCACCGCCTGCAGCGCCGCGGTGTCCAGGCCGGCGTGTTCGCCGCGCGCGAACGCCATCAGCTCCGCGGCCAGCGCGTGCATCTGCTCGACATTGGCCTCCAGCCGCGCCACCAGCGCATCGTCGTCGAGGGTGTCGTTGAGCGCGCGGTTCATTTCGTGGAACCAGCCGATCGAATGCTGGTCCAGCAGCCGCGCGTCCGGCGGCGCCGCGCTGCCGTCGTGCTCCGCGCGATTGCGCTCGCCCCACGCGCGCAGCAGCGGCTGCATCGCCGCATTCAGATCGCTCGCGGTGTTGAAGCTGTCGCGCAGCCGGCCGAGCACGCCCAGGTCGGTCAGCCGCCCGGCGAAGAACAACGGCGCCAGCAACGCCCAGTAGAACGTGTAGTCCCAGATCACCTTCAGCGGCATCACCTGCGCATCGCCGAACAGCGGGTACTGGTCCTGGTACAGGCTCATCGTGTTGTCGTAGAACGAGAAGTACAGCTGCTGGTAGAACTCCGCGTACGCGCCGAAGCGCTCCCCGGCGCGGTCCTTGGCGATCAGCTCGCAGATGTAGCCGTTGCTGATCGCGATGAAGTCGCTGCCGGGCGAATAGAACGGGTCCAGGAACACCCCGGCCTCGCCGGTCAATGCCCAGCGGTCGGCCGAGAACACCTGCTTGCAGCCGTAGGAGAAGTCGCGCAGGAACATGAAGTCCTGCAGGCCGTGCCCGCCCTGCTGCAGCGATTGCGCGACCCGCGGCTGGTGCTGGTGCAGCCACGCCATCGCCTTGGCGTGGGTGTTCATGGTGTCCAGCGGGTGCATCGCCGCGTCGCAGACGATGCCCAGCGAATGCGCGCCGGAGGCCAGCGGGATCAGCCAGAACCAGTAGCCCGGGCCGCACATGTGGTTGGTCGAACGCCAGCGCTCCGGCGGCGTGCAGCGCTGCAGCCACTGCGCATCGTCGGACCAGTCGTTGGGATCGACGATGCCATCGACCCGCCACCATGCCGCGTTGGCGTTGTGCGTATTGGCCCGGGCAAGACCGAGCTTGCGCTTGACCAGGCCCGCACGCCCGGCCGCATCGACCAGCCAGGTTGCCTGCAGCTCGCGCGCCTCGCCCTCATGCTCATAGCGCACCACGTGCGGTGCATCGCCGGCGCCGATGTCGAACCCGCGCACGATGGCCTGCTCGCGGAAGTCGACGCCGAGCAGGCGCGCGTGGCGGCCGAGGAAGTTCTCGAAGCGGCCGCGATCGAGCTGCCACGACGGGGTCGGCAGCAACGCGCTGACGCCCAGTTCGGCGCACTGGTCGATGTCCTGGCGCCCTTCGCTGAAGAAGAAACGGAAGCCGAACTTGCTGATCTGTTCCGCGTCCAGGTGCGCGCGCAGGCCCAGCACGTCGGCAAAGTAGTGGGCGCCGATCTCGACCGTGGATTCGCCGACCTTGAACGCGCCCTCGCGCACCGGGTGCGCGTTGCGCTCCAGCACGACCACGTGCAGCGTGGGATCGCGCTGGCGCAACTGGATCGCCAGGCTCAACCCGGCCAGGCCGCCGCCGAGGATCAGCACGTCGGCGCGCGGGGCGGTGTTGTCGCCCGCAACCAGGGGCGCTGGATCGGGGTTCATCGCGACTTCGCCGGGGCCGGTGCCGCGCCCGGGGTCGAGGCGAATTCGCCGCTGGGATCGTCGATCAGCGGCGGATTGGCACGGATGCGGCGGTACACCGCGAGCATCCCGCCGTGCGTGAGCACCTGGCCGACGATGTGCGCGGTGATGCGGCGGAAGTCGCGCCACGGCTTGAAGTGGCTGATGCGGAACTGCTCCAGCGAGTCGGCGCACTGGTAGCGCGCCTCGATCGGCACCGACACGCAGCGCGTGCCCAGCTGGCGCGCGGCCGAAATCAGGATCTGCGCCTCGAACACGAAGTCCTCGCCCGGCACGTCGCCCAATGCGGCGACCGCGGCCGGATACAGGCGCTGGCCGCTCTGGCTGTCGGCGATGCCGTAGCCGGTGCCCCAGGCCACGCCCCAGTCGCCGAAAGCATTGGCCAGCCGCCGGTAGCGCGGCTGCAGCGAACGCTTGCGCAGGCGCGCGCCGATCACGATGTGCTGCGGATAACGGCCGGCCGCCTCGAGCAGGCGCGGGATGTCGGACGCCGCATGCTGGCCATCGCCGTCCATGGTGACGATCCCCGCGAAGCCGCGGCGCAGCGCTTCGGCGAAGCCGTCGCGCAGGCTCGCACCCTTGCCCATGCGCTGCGCATGGCGCAGCACGGTCACCGGCAGGTCGGCGATGCGCTCGACCGTGTCGTCGTCGGAGCCGTCGTCGATCACGATCACGTTCGCGCATTGCGCCAGGGCATCCTCGACCACGCCGCGGATGCGCAGGGCCTCGTTGAGCGCCGGGATCACCACCACGATGTTGCTGCGATCAAGCATCCGCCCGCTCCACCGCGGCCTGCAGCCGCACCCGCAGCACGCGCCCGGGGCCGGCCTTGAGCACCGCGCCGTCGCCGCCGGCGGCCAGCGCATCCAGCAGCGGCAGCATCGGCGCGCTGGCATTGCCTTCGGCGTAGCGCGCCAGCGCGGTCGCCGGCGCGGCGGCCTCGCCATCCTCCAGCGACACCGTGAGCCGCGGCCGGTCCGCCCGCGCGTCGCGCGACAGCACCAACGCCGCGCCGAGCAGGCCGTCGCTGCGCGACACCTGCGCCAGCGGCCCGGCCGAGCTGCCGTCGTAGCCGACCAGCAGCACCGCCTCGTCACCGGCGGCCAGTTGCATCAGCGCTTCCAGCAGCCCCTGCGCGAAGGTCGCATCGAACGCGCTGATCGCGGTCGCCGCATGCACCGCGCCGGCGCCGATCGTCCAGTAGCCGGCGGCGGCGTTGTGCACCGAGTTGTGGAAGCGCGTGGGCGAGATGCCGTCGGGCTGCGTGGCAAGGGTGGCGCACATGTAATCGGTGATCGTCAGGTCCCCGTGCATCGAGGCGAACACCGAGGGCAACGCCGACGGCTCGCGCCCGGCGGCATGGCACGCGGCCAGCGCGACCTCCAGCGCCACGGCCACGGTGTCCGGCGCGCGGCGGCGCTCGTTGGGTGCCAGCAGATGCGGCGACGGCCGCGCCGGTGCGGCGCCCGGCAGCGTGCCGCCGACGGCGTAATCGCATGCGGCCTGCCACGAAGGCAGGCCGCGGGTCCAGAAGCCGATCCCTTCGATGGTCGCGCCGAGCGTGCTCATGCCGCGACCGCCGGTTCGTTCGGCACCGCGCCGAACACCAGCGAACAGTTGTTGCCGCCGAAGCCGAAGGAGTTGTTCATCGCGTAGCGCAGGCCAATGCGATGCGCGTTGTCGAAACGGATCTGCGGCCCGCACGCGACATCGGGCGTGGCGCTGTTGAGGATGCCCGGCAGCACGCCCCGCTGCAGCGCCAGCAGCGCAAAAACCGATTCGACGATGCCCGCGGCGCCCAGGGTGTGGCCGGTCCAGCCCTTGGTCGAACTGGCATGCAGCCCCGCCGGGAACATCCGCGCGACCGCCGCCGCCTCGATGCTGTCGTTGGCCGGGGTCGCCGTTCCGTGCAGGTTGAGGTAGCCGACATCGGCCGCGTCGATACCGGCGCGCGCGAGCGCATCGCGCATCGCTTTTTCCGCGCCCGCGCCCTGGGGATGCGGCGCCGACATGTGGTGGGCGTCGCTGGACTCGCCATAGCCGCGCAGTTGCAGCGGCGCGGCGCGGTCATCGTCGATGCGCTCCAGCACCGCGAAGCCGCCGGCCTCGCCCAGCGACAGGCCGACGCGCGCCGCGTCGAACGGCCGGCACGGATCGGCCGAGACCAGCTGCAGCGCGTTGAAGCCGAACAGCACGCTGCCGCACAGGGTGTCGACGCCGCCGACCAGCGCCGCGTCGACCACGCCGGCATTGATCAGGCGCGCGGCCTGGGCGAACACCTTGGCGCTGGACGAACAGGCGGTGGCCACGGTGATGCACGGCCCGCGCAGCCCGGTCGCGTGCTGGACGAAATCGCCGAGCGAGTGCGGGGTGTGCACGATCGGACGGTCGAGGTCATCGGGGAAGCGTGAACGGTCGTTGCCGTCATCGGGCTGCAGGCCCGCATACGCGTCCTCGGTCGCGCCGATGCTCGAGGTCGACGTGCCGATCACCACCGCGACCCGCTCGGAACCGTGGCGGGCGGCCATCGCCGCGACCGCATCGAGGATGCCGTCGGCCTGCAGCGCGAGCCAGGCGAGGCGGTTGTTGCGGCACTCCCAGCGTGCGAGCGCAGCCGGTAGCGGCGCATCCTCGACGCCGTCGACCCGCCCGATCCAGCACGGCAATGGCATCTGGCCATCGATGCGCGGGCCGAAGTCGTTGCGCCGCAGCCCGCCCCGGCGCGCCGCCAGCGCACTCGCCTGGGCCTCTATGCCGCGACCGAGAGCCGTGGTCGCGGTGAATGCGCGGATCGCTACCGGTTGCATGGTTGTCGGGGTGGATGTCGGCAAAACGGCCAAGTCGTGTCCTGCAGGAAGTAACGCGGCGCCGGCCTTCGGCGCGATGAGGGCAGTATAGCCAGCGGCCGCTGCGGCCCCGCCGGTTTAAACTGCACCATTCACCTCAGGGCGGCTGTCGTCATCCCATGTCCAGTCGCGCCGCCCACCGCCTGAGCCTGTTCAGCGACCGCCACCTTTGGCACGCGGTCGCGGTCGCCGCCGCGGCCTGCGTGCTCAGCGCCGGACTGGTGTACATCGGCTATTTCGTCCATGTGCTGCGGGTCGCGCGTCGCGCGCCGTGCCTGCCTGGCCACGGCCACTGCCTGCTGCTGTTCGGCAAGCACGCGCCGCAGGGGCGGATCGACCGCGATTTCGCCGCCAGGCTCGACCGCGCGGTCTCG
>DATHRJ010000061.1:0-15112 GCA_035465455.1 Lysobacter sp. | reverse complement strand
GCTCGGTGCCGTGGAGTCGTTCATGCGGGTCAAGCGCGCGGGCTTCAAACCGACCTTGAACCTGCTGTACGCGCTCGAGGGCGCCCTGCTCGGCTGCCATTGGCAGGAGATCTCCGGCGAACGCCGCAGCGAACTCGTCGCCGACGCCGAAGCGGCGATCGCGCAGTTGCCGCCGCCGCGGCACAAGCCGGCGGCGACCCCGGTCACGACCACCGTGTTGACCGCCGACACGGTCGCGATGCGGCCCGATCCAAACGCTCCCTATGGTGAGGGACGTTACTGGCACACGCGTTCCACCCACCCCACCGGCGACTCCCCGCAGAAGTGATGCGGACCGGCGGTACCGGGTTTTTGCCGGCACACGCATTCATCGCTTAGACTGCCCGCGCTTCGAGGTGACCCGGCGGCGTCCTGCCGACGGGTTGAAACGGGAAGCCGGTGATGCCCACCCACAGGTGCGGCCAGCCCGGCACTGCCCCCGCAACGGTAAGCGAGTAAAGCCGCGGCATCCGCCACTGTGCAATCGCATGGGAAGGCGCCACGGCCGGAGTCGGGTTTCGATAGCGAAAACCCGTCGCCACTCGCGAGTCCGGAGACCGGCCTCGGTGCTTACTGGTTGCGATGCGGAGGGCATGGCGGCGGCAACGCCGGCGCCTGTCCGTGTGTTTTCCGTCAGATATTCCCTCTCCCCGCGACTCCCTAAGTCCGCCCAAACCGGGCAACGCACGCAATGTGCGCGTTGGAGAGCCACCACAATGCAGTCCCGCACCCTTTCGTTCGCCGTCGTCGCCTGCGCACTCGCGGCACCGACCGTCACCGCCCAGACGCTGGATACCACTACCGATCTGGACGAGATCGTCGTTACCGCCACCCGTACCGCGGCCAGTGCCGATGCTGCATTGGCACCGGTGGAGGTGATCGACCGTGCCGCGATCGAGCGCAGCCAGGCGCGCTCGCTGCCGGACCTGCTGCGCGGCCGTGCCGGCATCTCGCTTTCCAATCAGGGCGGTGCCGGCAAGCTCACCACGCTGTTCATGCGCGGCAGCGAGTCCGACCACGTGCTGGTGCTGATCGACGGGATCCGCGTGGGATCGGCGACGTCCGGCCTGGTGTCGTTCCAGGACCTGCCGATCGATCTCATCGAGCGGATAGAGATCGTGCGCGGGCCACGTTCCAGCCTCTACGGCAGCGAGGCGATCGGCGGGGTGATCCAGATCTTCACCCGCCGCGATGCCCGCGGCCTCGCGCCGCGCATGCACGTGGGCGCGGGCAGCAACGGCCTGCGCGAGTTCGGGGCCGGCTTCGGCGCCCGCGGCGAGCGCGGCTGGTTCGGCGCCGACTATTCCCATCGCCGCACCGACGGCATCGATGCGTGCAAAGTCGCCACGCCTTCGCCGTGGGCAGGGTGCTTCATCTCGGCGCCGCAACCGGACCGGGATGGTTACCACAACACCGCGCTGTCGGCGCGCGGCGGCATCGACTTCAACCCGGCGTGGAGCCTGGAAGCCCATGCCTTGCGCGCCGAAGGCGAAAACGATTTCGATGGCGACTTCGTCAACCGCTCCGAAACCCTGCAGCAGGTGGCGGGCGGCACGCTGCGCTGGCGCCCATCGGATGCCCTCGAGCTGCACCTCACTGGCGGCCGCAACAAGGACGCTTCCGACAATTTTCGCGACGGCGTGTTCAACGGCGACTTCGCCACCGATCGCGACAGCGCCACGCTGCAGGCGGATGTCGCGCTCGCCGGGAACCAGTTGCTGACCCTGGGCGTGGACTGGCTGCGCGACCGCGCCGACAGCACTACCCCGTACGACAAGGCCACGCGCGGCAACCGCGCCGTGTTCGCCCAGCACCAGGCGAGCGTTGGCGCGCACGCGTTGCAGGCGAGCCTGCGGTCCGATGACAACGACCAGTTCGGCCGACATACCACCGGTGCGGCGGCGTGGGGAATGGACATCGCCGGTGACTGGCGCGTCACCGCCGGTTACGGCACCGCGTTCAAGGCACCCACGTTCAACGAGCTGTACTACCCGTTCTTCGGAAACCCGACGCTGCGCCCGGAGGAATCGCGAAGCTGGGAAGCGGGGCTGCGCTACGACGGCCCCCGCCTCGACTGGCGCCTGGACGGCTTCCACACCGAGGTCGACGACCTGATCGCCTACGACGGGTCGATCTTCCTGCCCAACAATATCGAACGCGCCCGCATGCGCGGCGCCGAAATCGGGATCGACAGCCAACTGCTGCAGTGGACCCTCGCCGCCAGCGCCAGCTGGCTCGATACCCGGAACCGCAGCGGCATCCATGCCGGCAACCGGCTGGCGCGGCGAGCGCGCAACAGTGCACGGATCGAACTGGATCGCAGCTTTGGCGACTGGGCCATGGGCCTGACCGGCGTGGCCGAAGGTGCGCGTTTCGACGACGTCGCCAACAGCCGTCGCTTGCCCGGGTATGCGACCCTGGACCTGCGCGCGCAGGTCGCGCTCGCGCCAGCGTGGAGCCTGCAGGCGCGCGTGGCCAACGTGTTGGACCGCGACTACGAGACCGCGGCGTTCTTCAACCAGCCCGGCCGCGAGTGGTTCCTGACGCTGCGTTACGCCGGGTCCCGCTGACCCGGGTCCGGGGAATCTGCCGGCCCGCCGGCAGATTCGCCATGAGCGGCACACCGCGCACCGGCGGCGACGCTGCGGCCGCGACACCCCGCCGCCGTCACGCCATGGCCGTCGTGGGCATTGTCACGCAACGGGACGAGGATCCGCCGGTGGGCGCCGCGGCAGTTGCATACTCGGGGTCACCAACGCCGGCGAGGGCTCCATGGCGTACTCCCTGATTCCGCAGCACGATCCGCCGCTCGCGAACCGGGTAAAGCGGCAGCTGATGGGTTTCATGTCCTACCTGATGTTCGCCATTCCACTGGTATACGCGGTGGAGCAAGGCTGGATGGGGTTCGGCCATGCCGGACTGGGCTGGTTCATGGCACTGGCGGTCGCGATCAATGTCGCGTTCTTCCTGGCGATCCGCCACGGCGCCACGCAACGATTCTCCGATCCCAGCGTCATGACCGCCCAGGTGGCCGTGGCCGGGCTGCTGGCGCTGTACGTCGCCTATTACGCGGCCCAGGCGACCGTGATCGGGCTGGCACTGTTCTTTGCCTGCTTCTTCTTCGGCGTCTTCAGTTTCAGCCTGCGCCAATACCTCGCCCTGACCGTCGCGGCGGCGCTCGGTTATGCGCTCATGCTGGTCCTCAAGTACGACGTCGACCAGCGCGGCAGCGAGGCGTTCCGCGTGCCGGGGCTTGACCGGGTCGCGTGGGCGATGCGCGCGATTCACTGCAGCGTACGCGGACCCCGAGTCGCGAAAGGGCCAAACAACGACGGCTGGCGCTCGGCCACATCGAGATGCGGGCCCTGGCCGCTCTCCTGGAACAGTCTCAGCAGTTCGCGGCCGGGCATCGGATGGGCGATGTAGAAGCCCTGGGCGCGGTCGCAATGCTCGTCCCGCAGGAAATCCAGTTGCTCGCTCGTCTCCACGCCCTCGGCGATGACCTTGAGGTTGAGCGTGTGGGCGAGGCTGATCATCGCCCGCGTGATCGCACGATCATCGGGGTCGGACGACAGGTCGCGGATGAACTCGCGGTCGATCTTCAACGTATCGATCGGAAACCGCTTGAGGTAGGCCATGCTCGAGTAGCCGGTACCAAAGTCGTCGACCATGATCTGAATCCCCAGGCTCCTGAGCCTGGCCAGCTGTCCCAGCGCCTTGTCCGCGTTCGACATCAGCGCCGTCTCGGTGAGTTCGAGCCTCAGCGTGCCCGGCGTCACCTGGTATCGCTGCATGCAGCGGGCGACGTGCTCGAAGAGTCCGTCGTTGCGCCCGGGCTGCTCGAACAGCTCGCCGGTGGGATCCGCCTCGCCGCGCGGGCATGACGGCAGCAACTGCCCCGCGGCGACGTTCACCGACAGGCTGATCCCGCCGATCCCGGCTTCGCCCCACCGGTGCAACTGCTGGCAGGCGCTCTGGATAACCCAGCGTCCCACCGGCACGATCAGTCCGCTTTCTTCCAGCGCCGGCACGAACTGCGTGGGAAGCACCAGTCCGTGGCCCGGGCGGTTCCAGCGCAACAACGCCTCCGCGCCGGTCCACTCGCCGCTGTCGATGTCGATTTCCGGCTGGTAGTGCAACACGAATTCCCCGCGCTCCAGCGCCTTGCGCAGATCGTTCTCCAACTGCAGCTTCGCGCGTGCGCGCACGTTCATGCCCGGGGTATAGAAGCGGTAGGTGTTACGCCCGGCCGACTTGGCGTGGTACATGGCGATGTCGGCGAACTTCATCAACGTTTCCGGATCGGTGGAGTCGACCGGGCACAGGGCAATGCCGATGCTCGGCGTAACCGTGATCTCGTGGCCGGCCAGGATAAAAGGCTGCTGCATCTGATCGGTGATCTTATCGGCCATGTTGGCGACATCGTCGGGCGCGTTCGCCGTGATCGCGAGCAGCCCGAACTCGTCGCCGCCCAGGCGCCCGACGGTGTCGCGTATGCGGGTGGATGCGAGCAACCGCTCCGCCACCTGCCGCAGGAGGTCGTCACCCATCGAGTGGCCGAACGTATCGTTGATGTGCTTGAACTGGTCCAGGTCCAGGTACAGCAACGCGACAGTCCTGCCCTGCTCGCGGGCAACCGCCATCTCGCGCGCCAGCGAATCGTAGAACAGTCGCCGATTGGGCAATCCTGTCAACACGTCGTAGTGCGCCAGGCGGTGCAGGTGTTCTTCCGCCGCCTGGCGCTGGGTGATGTCATGCACCGTTCCCGCAAGGCCCACGGGTGTGCCATCCGCGTCGAACATCACCCGGCCCTGCGATTCGATCAGCCGTACCTTGCCACTGGGCTGGACGATCCGGTGCTCGAAGAAGAACGGCTGGCGCGTTTGCAGCGCGCTCTGGAGAGCCTGGTTGACCGCGTCGCGATCGTCCGTATGGATGAGCTCCACGAGGCGCTCGAAACCGCCACCGAAGCAATCCGGGGCAAGCCCGAATATCCGGCAGAACTCGTCGCTGCCGGACAGGACATTGGTGGCCAGGTCGCATTCCCAGCTGCCCACCTGGGCGATCTGCTGGGCCTCGGCAAGCCGGTGCTCTTTCTCGATCAGGCGGTTGCGGCTTTCCAGCAACTGCGCCTCGGCGTTCTTGCGCCCGGTGATGTCATGCACCAGGCCAAAGATGATCGACTCCGCCGGCCCGCGTGTCTCCCGCGAACCCTGTGCCTCGATCCAGCGGATGGGGCCGTCGGCACGGCGGATCCGGCATTCGAACGACACGTCGACCACGTCCCCGCTGGAGGAACTGGGCACCCTGGCGAGAATATCCTCGACCGCTTCGCGATCCTCGGGTATCACGTGGTCGAGGAACTTCGCCAACGTCCATTCCGGGAGCGGGATGCTGTAGCCAAAGATGCGGTCGTACTGCGGTGAACGCCATGAGCGGCCGCTGACCAGGTCGACCGACCATGCGCCGAAGCCTGCGCCCGACATCGAGTGGAGCAGTCGGGCCTCGCTCTCGCGCTGGGTCTGGAACACTCGCCGGAAAT
Organism: Lysobacter sp.; assembly: GCA_035465455.1. Classification (GTDB taxonomy): domain Bacteria; phylum Pseudomonadota; class Gammaproteobacteria; order Xanthomonadales; family Xanthomonadaceae; genus Lysobacter_K. The sequence goes on along the minus strand of DATHRJ010000061.1, from coordinate 9,531 downwards.
CGGCGCGCGCCGCAGACAACGCCTGCTGGGCCTGCTTTCCGGGAGCGCGACGCGAGCGGTACAAGCCGTTGGCCCATGCCACCAGTACCGACACCATCAGGATCAGTACCAGGGCGGCAGTCAAGGCCACCAGCCAGAGGGTGGCGCTGGCCAGTTGTTCGGGGCTGACACCCAGGCGCTCGGACAGCGAAGCCACGTCCGTTGCCCGGCTCATGACGTGGCGCCAGCATGCGCCAGGCGTGCGCGCCTGCGCCGGCCTGCAGCCGCATCACGCGCTTTTGGCCGCGCATGTGCCACCGCCACCGACGCCGTCAACCCCATCGTCGAGACGCAGACCATTGCACCCCCGCAGGCTGGAACCCACCATCCCACCTGCCAGCACCCAGGGGCCGGGAATGCCGACAGGCGGTCAGAGCGGACAATGATGCGGCAGAAGTGCAGCGACACCGCATGGCATCGCCGCTGTCGGGGTATCCATGCCCGCTTCGGAACAGATGCCACCAAGGCCGCAAACGTTCTTGTCCGTGAATACCAGACAACGCAGTAACCGCGCGCGCCCGGCCACCCACGCCCGCGGCGGACCGTACCAGCGGTGACGCGCACGGGCAGGCAGCACCGCCGCCTACCCAGGGCACCTCGACGTGCCTCGGTCAGTCGGCGCCTGGGGGATCGGACAGATCGCCGGCCCGCTTGCGCGTCGGCCTGCCGCTAAGCAGGCCTTCCTGGTTGGCGAGGGCGTGACCGATCTGGAGGCCATCGGCGGTGATGGTGTACTCGCGCAGTTCGTCGGAATGCGCACTGCCTCGCACCTTGGCCACCGCGATCACGCGTCGCAGGCGGCTGTCGACTTCGACGTAGCGCTGCACGATGATCGCGTCGGTCAGGAACGCGGTGCCATAGGGACTGAAGCGAAGGTCGGTATAGCGATCCTCCAGTTCGGACGTCATGACCAGGGTCACGCCCTCGTTGGAGAGCACCCGGACCAGCCGCAGCAGCGATTCGCGGAAGTTCTCGCGGAAGGTCGGCGCAATCGCCAGTTCGAAGCCCGAAAGCGAGTCGATCACCACCCGGCTGGCCTTCACTCGCCGGATCTCGTCCTGCAGGCGCCGCAGCACCTCCTCGATCGACAGGTCGGGCCGGCGCGCCTCCACCTGCACGACCTTGCCGCTGCCGACCATCTCGATCAATTCGTGATTGACCGCCGGGTTGGGCCGCTGCTCGATCGCCAGCAGCACGCCGGTTTCGCCACGTCGCACGCCTTCGGCGAGGAAGGTGGTGGCAAGGATGCTCTTGCCCGATCCCGACGGCCCTGCCAGCAGCAGCGAGTGCCCGCGCGGAAGCCCGCCGGACAGCATCTCGTCCAGCCTCGACACGCCCAGCGACAGGCGGGGACTGAGGCGTCCGCCCGCCAGCGGATCCACCGCCGCGCCAAGATGCTCGGGCGCGAACACCTCGATGCCCGCTTCGGTCATCCGATAGGGGTGGAGCCCGGGCAGCGTCGGCTGGCCGCGCATCTTCATGACCTCCATCTTGCGCACCATCGCGTTGCCTTCGACGCTCTGGCGCAGCCAGATCAGTCCGTCGGCGACGGTGAACACCGGATTGGCGTCGATGTCGCTGTAGTACTCGCCGACCAGGAAGGTAGTCGCCTGCCAGGTGGTCATCAGCATGCCGAGTTCTTGCACGAACTTCTGCAGTTCGTTGTGCGGATTGCTGCCGCCATTGACATTGGCCAGCACTACCGAGCGGAACGAGTCGACGAACACCAGCCCCGGGCCGTGCGTTTCCACTGCAGCCACGATCCTCCTGAGCACCTGGTCAAGGTCCCCGGCCTGGGCCTCTTCGGACAGATTGATGAAGTGCACCGACTGGTTGATCGCGTCGTTGCGGAAGAATTTGAACTGCTGCTGGTAGCGCATCATCTTCAGCGCCGGCTCGCCGAGCACGGTGAAGTACAGCGCCGGGCGCTCCGGGGTGGCCAGCGCGAACATGATCTGGTGGGCCAGCGTGGTCTTGCCGCAACCGGGCTGGCCGGCGATCAGGTTGAACGAGTACTCGGGCAATCCCCCGCCCAGCACCTCGTCCAGGCCGGGGACGCCGGTGGCCAGGCGGTTGATGGTCACTTTGGTGGTCATGGCGAGGAGTCCTGCGCGGGGGAGCTGCTTGAAGTTGCTGACCAGACGTCGTCGAGCATTCGTCCGGTAAGCGAGGGACCGACCAGGCTGGCCAGCAGTTCGTAGAATGTCTGCAGCAACAGGCCGCCGCCGGCGGCAGCGGTGGCCGCATCCTGCTGCACGAGGAGCACCCTCAGTGCCGGCAGATCCATCTGGACCTGCGCGTGGTTCGGTCGCAGCCAGGGAAACGCCCGGCCGGTGACATGGCGGCTACGCACGTAGAGTACTGCGACGCTGGCTTGTCCAATGATCGGCGACAGTGCGGTGTCGACAGCCACCCAGGCCGCGATCACCGCATCGGCGATCTCGGTCGCGTCCGACCCTTGCGCGGCTTTTTGCGCCAGCAGTGCGGCTATCCGGTTCACAGTCACGATTTCGGGCAAGGGTTCGGGGAATATTACTTCGTTGTCAGTCGTGATATCCATCACATCCGGGCGATTTTCGGCCGCGCCACCGGGGCCGGGCTGTCCGGTGCGCGCGCCGCGCCGCGTGCGCCCATTTCAGGGGCCGACCGCACGTCGAGATTGCCGGCCCTCGAAAGCGGTACGGGGGCGGACCTACTCCACCGTCACCGACTTGGCCAGGTTGCGCGGCTTGTCGACATCGGTGCCGCGCGCCAGCGCCACGTGGTAGGCCAGCAGCTGCACCGGGATCGTGTGCATCACCGGCGACAGCACGCCAACGTGGCGCGGGGCGCGGATCACGTGCACGCCTTCGGAGGCGCCGAACTGGCTGTCCTCGTCGGTGAACACGAACAGCTCGCCGCCGCGCGCGCGCACTTCCTGCATGTTCGACTTGACCTTCTCCAGCAGGCCGTCGCGCGGGGCGATCACCACCACCGGCATCGCCGCGTCCACCAGCGCCAGCGGCCCGTGCTTGAGTTCGCCGGCCGGGTACGCCTCGGCGTGGATGTAGGTGATTTCCTTGAGCTTGAGCGCCCCTTCCAGCGCGATCGGGTAATGCACGCCGCGGCCGAGGAACAGTGCGTGCTCCTTCGGCGCGAAGTGCGCGGCCCACGCGGCGATCTGCGGCTCCAGGTTCAGGGCGTGCTGCACGCTGCCGGGCAGGCAGCGCAGCGCGTCGAGGTACTCGGTTTCCAGCGCCTCGTCCAGGCGCCCACGCAGCTTGGCCAGGGTCGCGGTGAGGGTGAACAACGCGACCAGCTGGGTGGTGAACGCCTTGGTCGAGGCCACGCCGATCTCGGCGCCCGCGCGGGTGTAGTAGACCAGCCGGCTCGCGCGCGGGATCGCGCTCTCGGGCACATTGCAGATCGACAGCGTCTTGTCGTGCCCCAGCGACTTGGCGTACTTGAGCGCCTCCATCGTGTCGAGCGTCTCCCCCGACTGCGACAGGGTGACCACCAGGTGCTTCGGGTTGGCGACCGCGGCGCGGTAGCGGTACTCGCTGGCGATCTCCACCTGGCACTGCAGGCCGGTGATCGCCTCGATCCAGTAGCGCGCCACCATGCCGGCGTAATAGCTGGTGCCGCAGGCGAGGATCTGCACGCCCTCGATATCGCCCAGCACCGCCCCGGCATCGGCGCCGAACAATTCCGGCACGAAGCCCACGTCCATCACCGCCTCGATCGTGTCGGCGATCGCGCGCGGCTGTTCGTGGATTTCCTTCTGCATGAAGTGGCGGTACGGGCCGAGCTCCAGCGATGCCAGCGACACATCCGACTCGTGCACGTCGCGTGCCACCTCGGCGCCGTCGCCATCGAACACGCGCACGCCGCTACGGGTGACCTCGGCGGTGTCGCCCTCCTCCAGGAAGATCACCCGGCGCGTGGCCTGCAGGATCGCCGACACATCGCTGGCGACGAAGTTCTCGCCGTCACCGAGGCCGACCAGCAGCGGGCAGCCCATGCGCGCGCAGATCAGCCGCTGTGGCTCGTTCTTGCTGACCACGGCGATCGCGTAGGCGCCGGCCAGTTCCCGCACCGCCGCCTGCACCGCATGCAGCAGGTCGGCGCCCTGCGCCTGGTGGTAGTGGATCAGGTGGGCGATGACCTCGGTATCGGTCTGCGATTCGAACGCATAGCCGGCGGCCGCGAGACGCTCGCGCTGCTGCTCATGGTTTTCGATGATGCCGTTGTGCACCACCGCCAGTTCGCCAAAGCTCACGTGCGGGTGCGCGTTGGCTTCGGTGACGCCGCCGTGGGTGGCCCAACGGGTATGGCCGATGCCGAGCAGCGAGTGGAAGTTCTCCTGCCGCGCAGCGGTCTCCATCTCCGACACGCGGCCGGTACGACGCACGCGCCGGATCCCGTCGGCGCCGTTGCCGTCGTCGGCCAGTACCGCGATGCCCGCCGAATCGTAGCCGCGGTATTCGAGGCGCTTGAGCCCTTCGATCAATACCGGCACCACATCTCGATCCGCGATCGCACCGACGATTCCGCACATGGGCTCAAATTCCTTGGAGGGTCACCTAGTCTAAACGTCGCCGCGCCCGCCGATCGTCCTGCGGACGCCTCCGGACCTGCGGCGAACGTCTCCGACCAGCCCGCGGACACGGGTGGCGGCCCGCTGCCGGTCTTCAGGATCGATCACCTAGCCGTTGGCACGGCTTGTGGGTAGAAGCTTACGCAAGCCGCCTTCCCCACCCGAGCCACCACCCGATGAGCCTTCCCGACACCTCCGGCCAGGACCGTCCCGTCACCAGCGGCAAGCCGCAGGCACGACGGCGCAGGCGATGGCTGGTCGGCGGTGCGCGGGGCCCGGGCCTGCTGCTGCTCTCCGGCTGGCTGGTGCCCGGCTGAGCGCGGAAGCCGCTCGTTCGACGCATCTCGCGTGCGCATCGCCGAAGTCACCCGCGGCGACCTGGTCCGGGACACTGCCGCCGAGGGCCGCCGCGTGATCGTCGCCAACAGACCCATCCACCACGCGGGCGAGTGGGGGCCTGTGCGTGAGCCTGGTGTGCGCCGGGATAGACGCAGCGGGCCTCCGGCCCGGGTGCGCTGCGCTTACCCGGGCCACGGGTCAGGACTTCTTCGTCGGCCGCTGCCAGCCCTCGACCACCGATTGTCGCGCGCGCGCGACGCTGAGCTGTCCGGCCGGCGCGGCGCGGGTGATGGTCGAGCCGGCGGCGATCGTCGCTCCCTTGCCGATCGTGACCGGCGCGACCAGCGACGAATTCGAACCGATGAAGACGCCGTCCTCGAGCGTGGTCGTGGACTTGTTGGCGCCGTCGTAGTTGCAGGTGATCGTGCCGGCGCCGATGTTGACCTTGCTGCCGATCACCGCGTCCCCGACATAGCTCAGGTGGTTGGCCTTGCTGCTGACGCCGAGCCGCGCATTCTTGGTCTCCACGAAGTTGCCGATGTGCACGCCGTCGGCCAGCACCGTGCCCGGTCGCAGCCGGGCGAACGGGCCGATCGTGGCGGCGCCTTCGACCACCACGCCATCGAGGTCGCAATGCGCGCGCACCTCGGTACCGGGACCGAGCTTGACGTTCCGGAGCCGGCAGAACGGGCCGATGCGCACGTCATCGGCCAGTTCGACCGTGCCTTCGAACACGACGTCGACATCGATCTCGACGTCCATGCCGACCTGGACCTGGCCGCGAATGTCGGTCCGCGCCGGATCGGCCAGGCGCGCGCCCTGCTCGCACAGCGCACGCGCCGCGCGGCGCTGGAACGCGCGCTCCAGCTGCGCCAGCTGCCACGGGTCGTTGGCGCCCTCGACCTCGATCGGGTCGTGCACGTGAACCATCTCGGCCGCGGTGAATTCGGCCGCAGCCGAAGCAAACACGTCGGTGAGGTAGTACTCGCCCTGCACGTTCTCGTTGTCGAGGTTGGCCAGCCAGCGTCGCAGCGGCTCACCGTCGGCCACCAGGATGCCGGTGTTGATGGTGCGGATATCGCGCTGCGCTTCGTCGGCGTCCTTGTGCTCGACGATGCGCGCGACGTTGCCTTCGGCATCGCGCACGATGCGGCCGTAACCTGCCGGGTCGTCCAGGTCCGCCACCAGCACCGCGACCCGGCCCGGCACCTCGAGCAGCCGACGCAGGGTCTCCACCGCGATCAATGGCACGTCGCCGTACAGCACCAGCACGCGCACATGATCGTCCACGCCCGGCATCGCCTGCTGCAGTGCATGCCCGGTGCCCAGGCGCTGGCCCTGCTCGGCCCAGTGCAGATCGGTCTCGTCGGAGAATGCAGCGCGCACCTCGTCGCCGCCGTGGCCGTAGACGATGTGGATGCCGGCCGGATCAAGCGCGCGCGCGCTATTGATCACGTGGGCGAGCATCGGTCGGCCGGCGATCTTCTGCAGCACCTTGGCGGACTGGGACTTCATGCGCTTGCCCTCGCCAGCGGCGAGGATCACGACGTGCAGCGGTGCGGGCATGGCGACTCCGGGAAACTGGGGGTGATCGAGCGGCCCGATCTGGCAGGGGGAGATTGTAGCGGTGGCCGACGGTGGCCAGCCTGCTAGGATGCCGCCGTGCCGGATCCGACGACCACCACGATGGATCCCTCGCCGCGCCGCTGCCTTTCGTTGCAACGGGGCACCTGATAATTGATGGCCACTGACGCAGTACCCGAACCACGGCGCGCAGGAGGTCACCCGCAGTGAGTCTCACCCGCCAGGGCAGGCATTACCTCACGATCGGCATTGTCCAGTGGCTGCTCGACTGGGGCGTGATGGTCATGCTCAGCCATCTTGGGCTGCCGGTGCGGCAGGCCAACGTGGCCGGGCGGATCAGCGGCGCATTGCTGGGCTTCTGGGCCAATGGCCGCATCACCTTCGCCGGCGAACACACCCGCGTCGGGCGCACGCAGTTCCTGCGCTTCCTGGCGATGTGGCTGGTGATGACCCTGGTCAGCACCGTCGCGATCGGGGCGATCGACGATTACCTGGGCCTGAAGTGGGCCTGGCTGGCCAAGCCGGCAGTGGAGATCGTGCTGGGCGTGATCGGGTTCCTGATCTCGCGGCACTGGATCTACCAGCGCTGAGCGCGCTCGGGTAGTGCCGGGGTGAGGTAGCCCGGCGTAAGCCAAGCGTGTCCATGCCATTGGAACGGCAACGGTGACGCACCATGCAAAACGCCGGCACAAGGCCGGCGTTGCATTTCATGCAGTGTCCGCGAGCGGTCAGTGCTTGATGTTCTTGCGCAACCGTTCCAGCGCCTGCAATTGCGCCATGACCTCGGCCAGCTTGGCCTGCGCCTCGGCGACATCCATCTGCTCGCCGCGATTGGCCAGGATGCGTTCGGCCTCGGCCTTGGCCGCAAGCACCGCGGCCTCGTCGATGTCCTCGGCGCGGATCGCGGTGTCGGCCAGAACGGTCACGACCTGCGGCTGCACCTCCAGGATGCCACCGGAGACGGCGAAGTCCAGCTGCTCGCCGCTGGGCAGGGTCACCACGACCTTGCCCGGCTTGAGCCGGGTGATCAGCGGGGCGTGCCGCGGCGAAATGCCGAGCTCACCGATCTCGCCGGTCGCGACCAGCATGGTCGCCTCGCCGTGGAAGATCTCTTCCTCGGCGCTGACGATGTCGCAACGGAAAGTGCTGGCCATAAGTAATTGCTCTTCTTCGTTTTCCCCCTCTCCCGTTCAGGAAGAGGGCCGGGTGGGCGCGCGAAACAGGCTGCGCCGGATTGGGCGGTCGTGTTCGCCCAGCCCTGCGGGCACCTTCTCCCTGACGGGAGAAGGAACAGATCCGATCAGCCGACGCCCATCTTCTTGGCTTTCTCGACCGCTTCCTCGATCGCGCCGACCATGTAGAACGCCTGCTCCGGCAGGTGGTCGCACTCGCCGTCGACGATCATCTTGAAGCCGCGGATGGTGTCCTTGAGCGACACGTACTTGCCCGGCGCGCCGGTGAACACTTCGGCGACGTGGAACGGCTGCGAGAAGAAGCGCTCGATCTTGCGCGCGCGCGACACGGCCTGCTTGTCTTCTTCCGACAGCTCGTCCATGCCGAGGATCGCGATGATGTCCTTGAGCTCCTTGTACTTCTGCAAGGTCGACTGCACGCGGCGCGCGGTGTCGTAGTGCTCGTGGCCGATCACGTTCGGGTCGAGCTGGCGCGAGGTCGAATCCAGCGGATCGACCGCCGGGTAGATGCCCAGCGATGCGATGTTTCGCGAAAGCACGACGGTCGCGTCCAGATGGGCGAACGTGGTCGCCGGCGACGGATCGGTCAAGTCATCGGCAGGCACGTACACGGCCTGGATCGAGGTGATCGAGCCGGTCTTGGTCGAGGTGATGCGCTCCTGCAGCACGCCCATTTCCTCGGCGAGCGTCGGCTGGTAGCCCACGGCCGACGGCATGCGGCCCAGCAGCGCCGACACTTCGGTGCCGGCCAGGGTGTAGCGGTAGATGTTGTCGACGAAGAAAAGCACGTCGCGGCCCTGGCCGGTCTCGTCCTTCTCGTCGCGGAAGTACTCGGCCATGGTCAGGCCGGTCAGCGCGACGCGCAGGCGGTTGCCCGGCGGCTCGTTCATCTGGCCGTAGACCATCGCGACCTTCGATTCCTTGAGGTTCTCCAGCTTGATGACGCCGGCTTCGGCCATCTCGTGGTAGAAATCGTTGCCTTCGCGGGTGCGCTCGCCGACACCGGCGAACACCGAAAGACCGGCGTGCTCGGTGGCGATGTTGTTGATCAGCTCGAGCATGTTGACGGTCTTGCCGACGCCGGCGCCGCCGAACAGGCCGACCTTGCCGCCCTTGGCGAACGGGCACATCAGGTCGATGACCTTGATGCCGGTTTCCAGCAGCTCGTTGCCCGAGGACTGGTCGGCGTACGCGGGCGCCGGGCGGTGGATCTCCCAGTACTCGGTCGCCTCGACCGGACCGACTTCGTCGATCGGCTCGCCGAGCACGTTCATGATCCGGCCCAGGGTGCCCACGCCGACCGGCACGGAGACGGCCTTGCCGGTGTTGTTGGCGATCAGGTTGCGCTTGAGGCCGTCGGTGGAACCCAGCGCGATCGTGCGCACGACGCCGTCGCCGAGCTGCTGCTGCACCTCCAGCGTGATCGCGGTGTTCTCGACCTTCAGCGCGTCGTACACGCGCGGCACGGACTCGCGCGGGAATTCGACGTCGACGACCGCGCCGATGATCTGAACGATCTTGCCCTGGTTCATCTTGTAATCCTCTAGACCTTCAACTGTGTTTGCGGGTGCGGCGCGGCTGCGTCGCCCCAACGATGCTTTGGATCAGACCGCCGCGGCGCCGCCGACGATCTCGGAGATTTCCTGGGTGATCGCCGCCTGCCGGGCCTTGTTGTAGACCAGGTTGAGGGTGTCGATCAGCTTGTTGGCGTTGTCGCTCGCGGCCTTCATCGCGACCATGCGCGCGGCATGCTCGGAGGCCACGTTCTCCAACACCGCCTGGTACACCAGCGACTCGACG